>NZ_JAAKTY010000012.1:0-133115 GCF_049174875.1 Aeromonas sp. 600948 | reverse complement strand
GGTATCGCCAAGCGGTAAGGCAGCGGGTTTTGATCTCGCCATCCCTAGGTTCGAATCCTAGTACCCCAGCCATTTTTCTGTTCTCTTCCACATCTGTGGTCGATAACAAACGGCTATGTAGCTCAGTTGGTTAGAGCATCGCACTCATAATGCGGGGGTCACAGGTTCGAATCCCGTCATAGCCACCATTAATATTGCGGAAGTGGCGAAATTGGTAGACGCACCAGATTTAGGTTCTGGCGCCCTAGGCGTGAGAGTTCGAGTCTCTCCTTCCGCACCATTAATAGCAGTACCAAACAGACCAGCTCATGCTGGTTTTTTTGTATCTGAAATTTGCCTCTCCCCAGTTTTTCTCTCGCTCCTCTATTAACCCATCTCCACGTTAATTCCCGTCCATCTCACTCTTCACTGATTCCGAGCACGCCTTGCCACTCTTGTCTCCCGGCCACAAAAAAGCGGCCCGCAGGCCGCTGGTGCACAGATTCATCATCCCGGTTATCAGAACGGGAAGAACCAGGGGATCGCTACCACGCTGACCGCCATCACCAACAGGGTGAATGGCACCCCGATACGGATAAAATCGGCAAACTTGTAGTTGCCCGGCCCCAGTACCAGGGTATTCACCGGTGACGAGACCGGCGTCATAAAAGCGGCCGAGGCGGCAATGGCAATGGTCATGGCAAACGGATAGGGCGATACCCCCATCTGCTGGGCCGTACCCAGCGCAATGGGCGCCATCAGCACAGCGGTGGCGGTGTTGGAGATAAAGAGCCCGATCACCGCGCATAGGGCAAACAGGCTGGCCAGCATTACCCTTGGCCCCATCTCCCCTACCGCATTGATCAGACCACCGACGATCAGATCCACCCCGCCGGTTTTTTGCAGCGCCAGCGCAAAGGGGAGCATACCGACGATGAGGATCAGGGTCGGCCAGTGGATCGACTTGTAGGCACTCTCCATATCGATGCAGCGAAACTTGCCCATCAGCAGACAGGCGATCAGCGCGGCAATCACGTTGGGCACCGGATCGGTCACCATCAGCAGGATCATCACTCCAAGACAGAAGAGGGCATGAATGGCCTGACTGCGGGCGGGGGCCATCTCGTCCACTTCGGCGGGCAGCCCCATCAGCAAAAAGTCGCGGCTATGGGTCTGCAATTGTCTGATGTGGCTCCAGTTCCCTACCACCAGCAGGGTGTCGCCCATCTGCAGCGGCTCATCCACCAGCTTGCCTGCCAGTGCCTCACCGTCGCGGCGCAGCCCCACCACGCTCAGGCCATAGCTGGAGCGGAAGGTCACCTCACGCACGCTTTTACCCAGCAGCTTGGACTCAGGGATCAGCGACACCTCGGCCATCCCTACCTCCCGCGCCTGATCGGAGAAATACTCCCCGCGCAGGATCATGGGTTCAAGCCGCGCCTCGGTGCAAAACGCCCGCACATCCACCTCAGGGTCTGACATGTCGATCAGCAGCACATCCTTGGCCTGGAACTCACTGATCCCGGACACCGGCACCATCACCCGGCGAAACTTGCGCCAGCGCTCCACCCCGATGACGTGGGCACCATAACGGGCACGCAGTTGCAGCTCATCCAGGGTATGGCCAATCAGCGGGGAGTCAGGCCGCAGCGCCAGACGACGAGCACGGCCGGCCAGCCGGTAGTCTCGGATCAGATCGCGCAGGGTGCGGCGCCCGGTCGGCTTGCCTTTGCCCTCTTCCCCTTCACCCACCAAGGAGCCGCGCACTAGCAACATGTAGAGGATGCCCAGCCCCAGGATCAGCACGCCCATGGGGGTGAAATCGAAAAACCCGAAACCATGTATGCCGTGGCGCATCAGCTCGCTGTTGACCACCATGTTGGGGGGCGTGGCCACCAGCGTCATCATGCCGCTGATCAGCCCGGCAAAGCCGAGGGGCATCATCAGGCGACCGGCCGGGATCCCCATCCGGTTCGCCACACTCAGCACCACCGGGATAAAGATGGCGACCACCCCGGTGCTGCTCATCACAGCTCCCAGACTCGCCACCGCCACCATCAGCAGCACCAGCAGCTTGGTCTCGCTGCTACCCGCCACCTTCACCAATGCATCCCCCACCTGATAGGCGATGCCGGTGCGCACCAGCCCCTCCCCCACCACAAACAGGGCGGCAATCAGAATGACGTTGGGATCGCTAAAGCCCGCCAGCGCCTCCGGCAGGGTGAGGGTGCCGCTCAGCACAAAGAGGATAATGATCAACAGGGCGACCACGTCCATGCGAACCTTGTTGGTCATAAAGAGATAGATGGCGCCAGCCAGCAGACAGAGCACCCAGACAAGCTCGGAATTCAATACAACCTCCTTTTATCACGTGATTCTCCTCCCGGAGAGTGGACTCTATCAGACCACAGCCATGGCGCTATCATCTTGTTACATATCAATAAAGTCCGGCCCGCCGGGGCCCCATAACCCATCACTGCAGGAATAACTGGGCACCAGCGGCGATTTCTTTGATATGGGCCAAGCCCGGGGCGGACAAAAGTCCTGCCCCTCCTCCCCCTCACCCCTTAGAATGGCGCCCTCGCATACTAACCCTCATGTCCAAGGATCAGAAAATGAGCATATTCGAGCTGTTCAGCATCAATAACACCCTAGTGACCATACCGCTGGGTGGCGGCTATGCCATGTCATGGATTGAAGCCATCGGCACCCTGTTCGGGCTGGCCTGTATCTGGTTCGCCAGTCAGGAGAAGACCATCAACTACCTGTTTGGCCTGATCAACGTCAGCCTGTTTGCCATCATCTTCTTCCAGATCCAGCTCTACGGACTGTTGATGCTGCAGCTGTTCTTCTTCTGCGCCAACGTCTACGGCTGGTACGCCTGGACCCGCCCGGCCAACGATCAGGGGGATACCCTGCAGATCCGCTGGCTCAGCAAATCCAAGCTGATAATGACCGCCGCCGTGAGCGTGCTGGCCATCGCTCTGCTGACCCGCTATATCGACCCGGTCTTCGCCACCCTGGCACGCACCTCGGTCTCCCTGCTCAACCTGTTTGGTGCCAACCTTGCTACCCCCGAGCCCTCCCCTGATGCCTTCCCGTTCTGGGATGCCAGCATGACGGTGCTCTCGGTCGTAGCCCAGATCCTGATGACCCGCAAATACGTGGAGAACTGGATCCTCTGGGTCGTCATCAACATCATCAGCATCGGTGTCTATGCCGCGCAGGGCGTTTACGCCATGTCGCTGGAGTATCTGATCCTGCTGTTTATCGCCGCCAACGGCACTCGCCTCTGGGTGATTGCCGCCAAGCGCCAGCCACAAGGTCTGTAAGCCATGAGTCTGTTACCCCATCTCCAGTGCCGCCCCGACCAGATTGCCGAGCGGGTGGTACTGTGCGGCGACCCGGCCCGGGTCGATCGCATCGCCAGCCAGCTCGAACAGTGTGAAGTGCTGGGGCAAAACCGGGAGTTTCGCCTCATCAACGGCCGCTATCAGGGGCTGCCCATCACGGTCTGCAGCACCGGCATTGGCGGCTCCTCGGCCATCATAGCGCTGGAGGAGCTGGTGCAAGCCGGTGCCCACTCGCTCATTCGGGTCGGCTCCGCCGGTGCCCTGCAACACGACATCGGCCTTGGCGACCTTATCGTGGTGGAAGGGGCGGTACGCAATGAGGGCGCCTCGCAGGCCTATCTGCCCGCCGAGTACCCCGCCTGCGCCGATATCTGGCTGCAGGCCGCCTTGCTCAACCATGTGGCAACCGGCAGCCAGCCTCATTGGCACGGGCTGGTACGCTCCCACGACAGCTTCTATCGAGATGATGAGCAGGAGGTGTGCCGCTACTGGCATGCCCGTGGCGTGCTCGGCGCTGACATGGAGACCGCAGCCCTGCTGACCGTGGGTCGCCTGCGCAAGGTGCGGGTTGCAGCCGTGCTCTGCAACGTAGTGCTGTTCGAGCAGGATGTGCAACAAGGGGTGGCGGATTACGCCAGCGCCGAACAGGCGATGATGAACGGCGAGCGAAACGCCATCGCAGCAGCCCTCCACGCGTTGGTGCAATAAACAGCAAACCGTTAACTGCGGCACATCCGCTACCGTGCGGGCTGGTATCCGACCCGCACTCTTGCTAGCCTCATGGCCCTCGTCATCCGGTGCGACAGGCAAGTCATGCAGCAACAGCCCTATCCCCTCGGCCGTTTTCACGCCGAACTCCAGCAGCTTGAACCCCGCTTTGCCGCGGCTCTCGACGCCTGCACCCTGTTTCTGCGCCGCTACCTGCCGGGCGAATTGATCATGCGGCAGGGGGAGCAGAGCGAGCAGCTCTATCTGGTCGAACATGGCCGGGTCTCCCTCAACAGCACGGTACACTCTGGCCGCCGCTTCCAGCTTGGCGAAATTGAGTGCCACAGCCAAATCTTCGGCGAGATGGAGTTCTTCAGCGCAACCCCGGTACAGTGGAACGTGGTGGCCGAGACCGAGCTGGATGCCCGAGTCATCTGCGCCAACAAGCTGGCCCAGCGCCTGCTGGCCGAACCCGAGCTGACCCTGTTCTTTGCCGCCGCGCTTGCCAGCGACTATCTCGACACCCTGGAGATCACCACCAGCCGGCTGCTCCACCCCATCGCCTACAACATCGCCTATGAGCTATGGCGTGAGCGCCAGCGCACCCCCATGCTGGGATCGCGCAAGCGGGCCCATGAGGCGGCGCGCTTCGGCACCACCGAGCGGGTTTACCGCCGCGCCCTCAAGGAGCTGGTCGAACAGGGCATAATTGCCGACAGCAGTGACGGCCCCGTTATCGCCGATCTGGCCAGGCTGCGCGCCTATCTCGATCTTTGATTTCCATTCACCTCATTTCGATTCACCCAGTCAGGAGTCACCATGTCTGCTCATTCCTATCCCGAATTCACCTTCTTCAGCCGCTTCGTTGCCGATATTCAGGCGGGCCGCAAGACCATCACCATCCGCGACGAGAGCGAGGCCAACTGGCAGCCCGGCCAACGTCTGGCGCTGTTCACCAACCCGGAGCACCAGCCCTTTGGCACCATAGAGGTGCTCTCGGTCAAGGCGGTCGCCTTCGATGAACTGAATGAGGAGCACGCCCGTCAGGAGAACATGACCCTCCCCGAACTCAAACAGGTGATCCGCGATATCTACCCCGATCTGCCGCCGCTCTATGTGATTGAATTCAAACTGATTGCCTGAGCCGGATTTGGCCATTGCCGAGCGATGTGTTAATAGTGTCCTCTTTTGAATCATGGAGGTGACCCGAGTGTTTGAGATAGCGAGCCTGAAAGAGGGGATGATGCACGGGGTCGAGCTGTTCCAGCTGCTGCTGGAGATCATCTCCATCGCCTGTGTGGTGATAGGGCTTGGCAAGACCCTCTGGCTGGCGGCAAGAGTGCGGGATCACCAGCCCGGTTTTCCGCGTATTCGTCTCTGCTTTGGCAGTTGGCTCATTCTGGCGCTGGAGTTCCAGCTCGCCGCCGACATCCTGGCCACCACGGTCGCACCGAGCAAGGAGGAGCTGATCCGCCTCGCCATCATCGCGGTGATCCGCACCTTCCTGAACTACTTCCTCGGTAAGGAGCTGGAAGCCCAGACCGAGCGTCAGCAGGAGCAGCGCAGCGAGCAGGCCAAGGCTGCTCAATAACCTGTATTCCTGCAGAGTATCAGCGCTAAGTACCGTGCTATCCCGACCATAGCCGTGGCCCGGGATGGCACCTTTGTGACCCTTCCCTCACTTTTGGCAATCAGCTAACTATGGAACCCTTTTCAAGGTTTCCCCTGCCCTGTTGAGTGCCCGCCCATCTGGGTAAGATAGAAAATCTCTTCCCCCAACCGGCCAAGCTGATGAACCCGCAACCCCGCCATACGCCCGATATCGACCTCGATAGCTGTGTCATCTACCAGATCTACCCCATGAGTTTTCAGGACAGCGATGGCGACGGCATGGGCGATATCAACGGCATCCGTCAGCGCCTCGATTATCTGGCCACCCTCGGGGTCGATATGCTGTGGCTCACCCCCATCTATCGCTCCCCCAAGCGGGACAACGGCTATGACGTGGCGGACTACCGTGCCATCGACCCCGCCTTCGGCACCCTGACCGAGATGGAGCAGCTGATAGCCGAAGCGGCCGCCCACGGCATCGGCATCATGATGGATATCGTCGCCAACCACACCTCCACCGAGCACGAGTGGTTTATGAAGGCACTGGCCGGGGATCCCCGTTATCAGGGTTATTACGTATTCCGGGATCAAGCCTTTGTCGATGCTCACCCCATTACCTCGATTTTTGGCGGCAGCGGCTGGCAATATGTGCCATCGCTTGATCGCTACTATCTGCACAACTTCGATCCCAGTCAGGCCGATCTGGACTGGGACAACCCGGCGGTGCGCGCCGAGATGGCAGAGGTGATCAACTTCTGGCTGGGCAAAGGGATCAAGGGATTTCGCTTCGATGTGATCGATATGGTGAGCAAGGAGTGGGACCGACTGGCCATGAGCAATGGCCCGCGCCTGCACGACTATATCCGCGAGCTCAATGCCGCGAGCTTCGGCGGCAAAGGGATCATCACGGTAGGGGAAACCTGGGGAGCCGATCTCGCCCATATGCAGAACTATTCGAACCACGACGGCAGCGAGTTCAGCATGGTGTTCAACTTCGAGCATCTGGGGCTCGGCAGTGACAAGTGGTCATCCCGCTTCGATCCCCTCGCCTTCAAACGAGCCATGGCCCGCCACCAGCAAGGGCTGCACGGTCAGGGCTGGAACAGCCTGTTTCTCGGCAACCACGACCTGCCCCGCGCCATCTCCCGCTTTGGCGATGACAGGCCAGAGTGGCGTGAAACCAGCGCCAACCTGTGGGCTATGGTGCTGCACATGATGCAGGGTACTCCTTTCATCTATCAAGGGGAGGAGCTCGCCATGACCAACCGCCACTGGCAGCCGGGCGAGCTGCGCGATGTGGAGGCGCTCAACTACCGCGCCAGCCAGTCAGGGCTGGATCCTGCCGAGCTGAGTCGGCGGCTCGATGCCATCGGCCGCGACAACGCCCGTACCCCGATGCAGTGGGACGCCGGCCCCCACGCCGGTTTCAGCGCCACCACACCCTGGATTGCCCTCAACGCCAACCACGTTGCAATCAATGCAGCCGAGCAGTTGATCCGCCCCGACTCGCCGTTTCACTGCTATCGCCAACTCATCGCCTTGCGCAAGGCTCACCCTGTCGTTCGCCACGGCAATTTCGAACTGCTGGATGGGGATGATCCCGAGCGCATCAGCTATCGCCGCCACTGGCAGGATCCGGCCAGCGGAGAGCGGCACACCCTGCTGCTGCTCGCCAATCTCACGGCGACCCCCTTGCCGATGCCCCACTTCGACAAGGTGGCAGACGAGATGCGATTGCTGCTGGCCAATTACCCAAGCGAACCGCTGCAGCTCTTCGCCCCTTATCAGTGCGCCATCTGGCTGCGAGTGGATCAGGGTTAACCACGTGCTGACGGGCCATGTCAATGGCCCATCAGCCACCTCCCGTTGGCTGTCAGCAGAAAATCATGCACCCACGCAGCGGGATTAAATTAACCACTATTACTGACTTATTAATTGATTATTTATCCCGTTTGATACGCTCTCATTGCCCCTCTTACTATGCCTGCGACCTATCCATTGCCGATGCAACTATCGGCTTTCAAACTGGCATAGCAAAGTGGAAAACACATGATCACCACAGACGGGAATAACGCAGTCGCCTCGGTGGCGTACCGCACCAGCGAAGTCATCGCCATCTACCCCATCACCCCCAGCTCGGCCATGGCTGAGCAGTCGTCGGCCTGGTCGAGCGAACGGGGCAAGAACCTGTGGGGGGATGTGCCCCGGGTTGTCGAGATGCAGTCGGAAGGGGGGGCCATCGCCGCCGTCCACGGCGCCCTGCAGACCGGCGCGCTGGCGACCTCGTTTACCTCGTCGCAGGGGTTGCTGCTGATGATCCCCAACCTCTACAAGCTGGCGGGTCAGCTCATTCCCTTCGTGCTGCATGTGGCGGCGCGCACCGTGGCGACCCATGCGCTATCGATCTTTGGCGATCACTCGGACGTGATGGCGGTGCGCCAGACCGGCTGTGCCATGCTCTGTGCCAGCAATGTGCAGGAGGCGCAGGACTTTGCCCTGATCTCCCAGATAGCGAGCCTCAACAGCCGCCTCCCCTTTATCCACTTCTTCGACGCCTTTCGTACCTCTCACGAGATCGCCAAGATAGCGCCGCTCGCTGACGACACCCTGCGCGCCCTGCTGCCCGCAGATGCCATCCGTGCCCATCGTGACCGGGCGCTCACCCCCGACAAACCGGTCATTCGCGGCACCGCCGCCAACCCGGACACCTACTTCCAGTGCCGGGAGGCGAGCAACCCCTGGTATGACGCCGCCTATGGCCATGTGAGCGAGGCAATGCAGGCTTTTGGCGAGCAGACCGGCCGCCACTACCGGCCGTTTGAATATGTCGGCCACCCGCAGGCGGAGCGGATTGTGGTGCTGATGGGCTCGGCCATCGGCACCTGTGAAGAGGTGATCGAGCGCCTGCTTGCCCAAGGGGAGAAGGTGGGGCAGGTGAAGGTGCGGCTGTTCCGCCCCTTCTCGGCCGAGCACCTGCTGGCCGTGATTCCCGAGAGTGCCCGCGCCATCGCCGTGCTGGATCGCACCAAGGAGCCGGGCGCACAGGCCGAGCCCCTCTATCTCGACGTGATGACAGCGCTGGCCGAAGCTGTCAGCCGGGGCGAGCGGGCAAGCCTGCCGCGGGTTATCGGCGGTCGCTATGGCCTCTCCTCCAAAGAGTTCGGCCCCGCCTGCGCGCTGGCGGTGTTTGCCGAACTGGCGCAAGAGAACCCGCGTCCACGCTTTACCGTCGGCATCTTCGATGACATCACAGGTCTCTCGCTACCGCTGCCCGCGCTGGATTCGCAAAGCCCCATCCACGGCCAGCAACACAAGCTGGAGGCGCTCTTCTACGGCCTTGGCAGCGACGGCACCGTCTCGGCGGCCAAGAACAGCATCAAGATCCTCGGCAACCACACCGACCTCTATCCGCAGGGCTATTTCGTCTACGACTCCAAGAAGGCGGGCGGCCTCACCGTCTCTCACCTGCGGGTGGGCGAGCGGCCGCTCCAATCGGCCTATCTGGTGGAAGAGGCGGACTTTATCGGCTGCCATCAGTGGCAGTTTGTCGACAAGTACCGGATGGCGGAGCGCTTGAAAGCGGGCGGCATCTTCCTGCTCAACACCCCCTACAGCGAAGCGGATATCTGGCAACGTCTCCCCAGCGAGGTGCAGCATGCCCTGCGCGAGAAAGAGGCGCGCTTCTACATCATCAACGCCGCCAAAATTGCCCGCGACTGCCAGCTCGGCAACCGCATCAATACCGTGATGCAGATGGCCTTCTTTCAGCTCAGCGCCATCATTCCCCCCGCAGAGGCGACCAGCCTGCTGAAGCAGGCCATCGCCACCAGCTATGGCAGCAAGGGACAAGCGCTGGTCGAACGCAACTGGCAGGCTCTGGAGGCAACCTGCGCCGCACTGACCAGGGTGCAACTTGGCGAGCTGGATCCTGCCAGCCGCCCGCGCCCACCGGTGGTTTCGGCCAAGGCCCCCGACTTTGTCCAGACCGTCACCGCCGCCATGCTGGCGGGGCTGGGTGACAGCCTGCCGGTCTCCGCCTTCCCGCCGGATGGCACCTGGCCGGTCGGTACTACCCGCTGGGAGAAGCGCAACATCGCCAAGGAGATCCCCATCTGGGAAGCGGAGCTCTGTACCCAGTGCAACTACTGCGTCGCCGCCTGTCCCCACTCGGCCATTCGCGCCAAGGTGGTAGAACCGGATGCACTGGCCGCTGCTCCCGCTACCCTGGATGCGCTGGATGTGAAATCCCGTGACATGCGCGGCCAGCAGTACGTGCTGCAGGTGGCGCCGGAGGATTGCACCGGCTGCAATCTCTGCGTTGAGGTGTGCCCGGCCAGGGATCGCAGCAACCCGGATCGCAAGGCGATCAATATGGCTTCGCGCCTCGATCACCTCGACGAGCAGAAGGCCAACTACGACTTCTTCCTCGACCTGCCAGAGCGCAGCGCCGAGCAGCTGGAGCGCATCGACATCCGCACCTCCCAGCTTATCTCGCCGCTGTTTGAATACTCGGGCGCCTGCTCCGGCTGTGGCGAGACCCCCTATATCAAGCTGTTGACCCAGCTCTATGGCGATCGGCTGCTGATTGCCAACGCCACCGGCTGCTCGTCCATTTATGGTGGCAACCTGCCTACCACCCCCTACACCACCAACGCCGACGGGCGTGGGCCGGCCTGGGCCAACTCGTTGTTTGAAGACAACGCCGAGTTCGGACTGGGCTTCCGTCTTACCGTCGATCAGCACAGGGAGCGGGTGCGCCGTCTGCTGGCGAGCCTGGGCGACACCATACCGGCAGCGCTGCGCGAGGCGCTCGGCGATGCCACCCTGCCGGTTTCCGAGCAGCGGGCCCATATCCAGCAGTTGCGAGCGCTTCTGCAGGAGAGCCAGACCCCGGCAGCCCAAGAGCTGGCTCGCGATGCAGACTATCTGGTGGAAAAATCGGTCTGGCTCATCGGCGGCGATGGCTGGGCCTACGACATCGGCTTTGGCGGGCTCGACCATGTGCTGAGTCTGGGGGAGAACATCAATGTGCTGGTACTCGACACCCAGTGCTACTCCAACACCGGCGGCCAGCAGTCGAAGGCGACGCCACTCGGTGCCATTACCAAGTTTGGCGAGCAGGGCAAGCGCAAGGGGCGCAAGGATCTCGGGGCCAGCGTGATGATGTATGGTCACGTCTATGTGGCGCAGATCTCCCTCGGTGCCCAGATGAACCAGACCGTGAAGGCGATTCAGGAGGCGGAAGCCTACCCGGGGCCGTCGCTCATCATCGCCTACAGCCCCTGCGAGGAGCATGGCTACGACATGGCCGAGAGCCACGAGCAGATGAAACAGCTGACTGCCACCGGTTTCTGGCCTCTCTACAGCTTCGATCCGCGCCGCGCTGACGAGGGCAAGTTGCCGCTGGCACTCGACTCGCGGGCACCCAATGCCTCGCTGGCCGAGACCTTGCGCCATGAGCCCCGCTTCCAGCGGCTGGAGCGCCAGCTGCCGGAGGTGGCCAGCCAGCTCTATCAAGAGGCAGAGCAGGAGGCCAATCGCCGCTTCGCCTGGCTGAGCCAGCTGGCGGGCAAGGAGAGTCCGGCGCAGGAGTAACCTGAGAATGGCTTGATGGCAACAGCCACTCTATTCGCCAAATAACAATCAGGGCTCCCCGCGGGGAGCCCTGATGCTAGCTATGGTGAGCCTATGTCGGCGCAGGTCAAATCAGGCGCTGATAGAGGCCAGCTCATGGCGCTTCAACGCCAGCAGGGTGATGAGCAGCGCCAGCGTGGCGATCAGTGCCATGCCGATATAGGTCGCGCTGAAGCCCGGGGCCAGCAGATCGGGGGCGAGCCGGCTCAGATCGCCACCGCTGCCAGCAGGCAGGCGCAAGTGGAACAGCATGGAGCAGATAGCCACGCCGACGGCACCGCCGAGCTCCCGCCCGAAGTTGAACAGCGACATGCCGATGCCGCGATCCTGCCGCGGCAGGGCATTCTGCACCACCACCGAGAGGGCGGGCAGCACCAGACCGAGACCAATACCGGCAAACCCGAGCGCCAGTCTGACCCAGGCATCGAAGTGGATCTGCCACAGAGCCACTGCCGCGAGGCCAAAGCCCACCGCGACAAAGCTCTTGTAGTGACCGGTACGGCCAATCAGCTTGCCGCCGACAAAGGCCCCAGCGGTGATGCAGATCATGAAGATGACCATGATGGCGCCGCTCTCGCTGGCGCTCATCCCCTTCTGCCACTGCATCTGCAACGGCAGATAGACCAGCACGGCAAACATCAGCAACTGGGAGAGCATCACCAGCAGCACACTCACCAGATAGCCGGGCAACCGGGCCAGATGGGCGGGCAATATGGGGTCGTGGGCGCGCCGTTCAATCAGAATCAGCAGCAGCAATGCAACGCCCAGCGCCGCCGAAAGCCAGACGGCGGGCAGCGCCGCTTCCGGCGAGAGCAGCAACAGGGTGAGCGTGGTGACGGTAATCAGCAGACCCGCCCCCTTCCAGTCGAAGCGACTGTGGCGACGCACGTTGA
This sequence comes from Aeromonas sp. 600948, assembly GCF_049174875.1. Classification (NCBI taxonomy): domain Bacteria; kingdom Pseudomonadati; phylum Pseudomonadota; class Gammaproteobacteria; order Aeromonadales; family Aeromonadaceae; genus Aeromonas; species Aeromonas sp. 600948. The sequence continues at coordinate 120,937 of NZ_JAAKTY010000012.1, read as the reverse complement.
GCTGCTTGAGGTTGCGGTTGATGAGAAAGACTGCCAGCGCCCCGAGCGGCAGATTGATCCAGAAGATCCAGCGCCAGCTGAGCTGCTCGGTGAAGTAGCCGCCGAGCAAGGGGCCAGCGATACTGGAGACCGCATAGACCGCCGAAATGTAGCCCTGATATTTGCCCACCTCCCGCGGCGGAATGGTATCGGCAATCACGGTAAACGCGAGGGCAATCAGACCGCCGCCCCCCAGCCCTTGCAGCACCCGCGCTGCCAGCAGGGTCTGCAGATCCTGGGAAAGAGCACAGGCCACCGAGCCCGCCAGAAACAGGCCGATGCCGATATTGAGCATCCGCACCCGACCAAAGAGATCGCTCAGCTTGCCATAGAGGGGCAGCACGGCGGTGGCCGCCAGCAGGTAGGCGGTGACCACCCAGGTGAGGGCGGCACCGGCATGCAGCTCGGCGCCAATCATGGGCAGCGGGGTAGTGACGATGCTCTTTTCCAGTGAACCGAGCGCGATCACAAGCGCCACACTGGAGAAGATGGTTTTGGGGGACATTTTCGAGGTCATAAGCGGACTCGCAGATCTGATATGCCAAAGTATCCGGCAATGAACGGATTATTGTCTCACAAATCAGCAAGAGATAGAAAAAACGGCGGCCACAATCTGCCCAACCATGAGGCCGATCCCACAAAACGCCGACCGTTTCTGCTAGCCTGCCCTATTTGATTCGAGGAGCCCCCATGAGCGAGCGTGAGCAGTACGGGTTTGATCACTACGATGCCCTGATTTTCGATATGGATGGCACTTTGGTAGATTCCATGCCCCTCCATCTGGATGCCTGGGAGCTTACCTGCGCCGAATTCGGCATCCCCTTCGAGCGGGATCAGCTCTATCAGTACGGCGGCATTCCCACCCGCAAGATCATCGCCATGCTGGCCGAGCAGCAGGGGCTGACGGTGGATGTCGAGGCTTTTACCCGTCGCAAGATTGCCCTCTATATGGAACATATCGACAAGGTCAGCGTCTTTCCCAAGATGTGGGAGCTGGTCAGGCACTATCACGGCAAGGTCAAGATGGGGATTGGCACCGGCTCACCGCGCAATCAGGCGGACTCCATCCTCAAAAGCACCGGGCTCGATGCCTATATCTCTGTGGTGGTCAGCGCCGATGATGTCACCAACCACAAACCGCATCCCGACACCTTCTTGCGGGTGGCCGAGCTGCTCGGCGCCAATCCCGCCAACTGTCTGGTGTTTGAAGATACCCGGATCGGGCTTGAGGCTGGCAAGGCGGCAGGGATGGATACTCTACTGGTAATGGAAGGCGAACTGCACCAGAGGTAGATCGCAAGCGGACAGCGGCAACATGGCGCCACCTCGATGGTGCCATGATGCTGTTCAACTCGCGGATAAAGGGTTCTCCTGCAAACAGGAGACGAGCGTCGGCCCAGTGGCAACTGTCAAGGAGAGTGCATCGACCATGGCTTCCTCCTTCCATGCCTGATGCTGGCGCAACAACGCCAGTGCTTCAACCGGCGTATCTGCAAAGATGGGGGCCGCCATGGCGGCAAATCCCTGCTCAACCAGTTGACGACGCTCATCGCTATAGCGCGGGGCATTGGCATCGAGATAGGTAAGCGCCTGGCCCAGCGTGAAAAAGTGATAGTTGGGCATCGAATGACCCTCAAAAATAAAGTGCCATTCTACTCCTTTCTGCTCCATTTCCAGCCTTAAACCCTTGTCCATCCGGTGATCTCGTTCACATTTTTGTTAACAATCCCGCAGACAACCATGCCACGGCAGCTGGCCTCGCCCGCGACCCTTTCATCCCTGGCAGGCTGTAGACTACAACCGGCGCAGAGAGCCCGATCCATAGCGCTGCGTCGAGCCAACGTCATCCTCTCTTGACCATGCCGCACCCGGTCAGCCGATATATTGCCAACCCTGGTCACCTCGATATGGGACCACTGGGCTGTGTCACGCATATTTCACCAGATACATAAAAAGATAAAAACGCTCCGAGTCTTGGCCAACCGTCAGCCTACCGATAATTAACAAGCATCCCCCATGCAAATATTTGAATTATATTCCAGCCACATCTTTAACTACTGTTACAGTAATGTCTGCTAACATATTTTTGCGCGGCAAGATAGATGACTAAAAAAACATAAAGTACATATCTATGCACAATAAAATAGTTTGATGGCAGCTTGATGCATCGCATTAACCCTTTCTTTACACTCCTTCACTGCCAAGGTATCTGCCCCAACCCCCGCCCGGACTGGACTATTGCTCGATGCATGGCCATTGGCGGACAAACAGGTGACTATTCAGCATGAATTGAATAGCAATCACATTAAATTTGCACCCATTGAGCCATCTCATAGAAATGCAATCAGCGGTTTGCAACCCCTGATAGCCACTCATAGAATCGCAGCGTCTGAAATATCTACCCTGTCCTCTCCTCCCTTATTGCTCTCAGTAATTGAGTGGATCACAAATAATAACCGGGGATGCCGCCGCTGGCGCAGTGGCCATGGCGCACAACGAGATGGGGTAAACCTGTACCTGAATGAACAACAAATATTAAAAAGAGGCATATCTATGAGTGGCACCATCATCAAGTCGGCAAGAAATACCCCCCATGCACCCCAGGATCTGGGCCCCTGCACCCAAACGGTGGCGTTTTCTCATTACAACAATATCTCCGCCCAGCTGCCGGTCGATCCCGCCACCGGCAAGATGGTAAGCGGCGATGTCACCGCGCAGGCCAGACAGTGCCTGAGCAACCTCAAGGCGATCATCGAGAGCATCGGCCATGTGATGGACGATATGGTGAAAGCGACCATCTTCCTGAAAGAGATGGCGGATCTGGAGGCGGTCAACGCCGTCTATCGCGAATTCTTCCCGGGCTATCTGCCGACCCGCACCACCCTCGCCGTCGCCGCCCTGCCGCTGGGTGCGCTGGTGCAGATTGATGCCATCATCTCCAACGGCGAAGGCACCTTCCCGCAAGATCCTTGCCCGCTGGTGAAGCTCGCCCGCAACAGTGACAAGGCGCCGCACAATCCGCTCTCCACCCATACCGTGGCCTTCTCCCACTACAACAATATCGGCGCCCAGCTGCCGGTGGATGCAGCCTCGGGCCAGCTGGTTGCTGGTGGCATCAAGGAGCAGGCGGGCCAGTGCCTGCGCAATATCAAGGCGGTGCTGGAGAGCATCGACGTGCCGTTTGACGATATCGTCAAGGTCACCGTCTATCTGACCGATCTGGCCGATCTGGAGGCCGTCAACGAGGTCTACACCACCTTCTTCCCCGACTCTGCCATTGCCCGCGCCGTGGCCTACCTGCCTGCCCGCTCGGTGGTCAGTGCCGCCGCCCTGCCCATGGGGGCACGGGTGCAGATGGATGCGGTCATCTCCCACGGTGACGGCACCCCGCCGCAACTGGTGGAAGACCGTCACAATCTGGTGATCCGCGCCCGCAATACCGACAAGGCACCGCGCAGCCCCTTGCACACCCAGACCGTCGCCTTCTCCCACTACAATCATCTCTCTGCCCAACTGCCGATTGACCCCGCAACCAGCAAGATCCTGGCTGGCTGCATCAAGGAGCAGACCGCCCAGTGCCTGAGCAATATCAAGGCGATTGTGGAGAGCATCGGCCATGTGATGGACGATATCGTCAAGGTGAATATCCAGCTCGCCAATATCGCGGATCTGGATGCGGTCAACGCCATCTACACCAAATACTTCCCGGGTTATCTGCCTGCCCGCACCGTATTCGGGGTCAGTGAGCTGCCCGCTGGCGCCCTGGTGCAAATTGATGCGGTGATGTCCAACGCGGAAAGCACCCCGCCGCAGGCGTAAAGGTTGCGGAAATAAAAAAAAGACCGGCTATATGCCGGTCTCTTTTTACATGCCAGACAAAGGGGTAGCCCCTCAGCCCTCAATATCGCGGTTCCTGATCGCCACTCTGACCGCCTCTGCCGTGGTGGCTACACCGAGTCGACGGAGAGCACTGCGCAGATGGTTCTCGACCGTGCGCACCGAGAGTTTCAGGGTGGTGGCGATATCGGCATGGCGCCAACCCCGGGAGACCCACTCCAGCACTTCGCGCTCGCGCCCAGTGAGGCCACGCTCGTGACCCGCTACCGGCATCTCCATCAGCCGACGAGCTGCATGAAAAGCCGCCGCCGCGATCAGCGCAAGGCCAACCCGAGTGTGGGAGCTGGCATCGATCTGATCGCCGCCAAAGCTCATCGCCCCTTCCAGTCCCAACGGCCCATAGACGGGTACCTGCAAGCCATGTCGGCCCGGCCCCTCAGGCTGGCGAACGATACGGTACTGCTCACCAACGGCACCAACCGTTTTGCTCCAGAAGAAGGGCTGGTCTCGCTCCCTGATATGCATCGCCATCGGGCACTCGCGCATATAGGCATGCAGGTCGACCGCCTCGCCGCTCTCCAGCCACTCCCCTCCAGCCAGTAGAGATGCTCGACCACCCCCTCCTCGCTGGCACTGATGGAGAAGAGCGCAAAGCGGTGATACCCCAGCGGGGTGGCAAAAGCGCGCACCAGCGGCTGGATCTCCTCCAGCCGCTGGCACCCTTCCAGCGCCACCGCGACCTGCAGCGCATTCGCTGGCGATGACGACAACCTCATCGCTTGGCAACCGCCTCCAGCAAGGTGGTAGCAGCCAGCTTGCCGAGGTTATTGCCCGCCAGCGGGCTGTCACCGGTCAGCAGATTGCGATCCCGGCACACCTCTCCCGAGATGCCGTTGTTGACGATCTCAAAGCCAATCTCTTTGAGCCTCTCGCCAAACTTCCAGGTAAGGTGGCCAGGCATATAGCCAATTGCCGGGGTCTGGGCATCCAGCTCATCGGGGAAAGCGCAGATCTTGTAGCCCGCGAAGGTCTCTGGATTGGCCACCGCCAGCAGCGCAGCAGGCCCGTGACAGAGGGAGATGATGAAGCGATCGTTGGCCATCGCCCACTCCAGCAGCGCTTTCACCTCGGCACTCTCCGGCAGCCCCATCAGGGCGCCGTGGCCGCCGGGAATAAAGACGCCGATATAGTCCGAGTCGGCGGCCAGCGCCTGTTTCAGCAGGTCGGCCAGCTTGGCCGGTTGGCGGAACTGCGCCTGATATTTGCCATAGAGCCCCAGCACCTCTTCGTCTTCGCCGGGCATGGCCCACCACTCGAACTTGACCGGATTGCCGGAGAGGGTGGCCACGTCAAAGGCAAAGCCCGCCTTGTCGAGGTGATACATGGGCAGCAGGGTTTCGACCGGATGGTTACCGGTGGAAAACAGGGTGCCGTTGTCGGTGGGCAGATAACGCTCATCGGCACCGATCAGCAGGATCTTCCAGCGCCCCTCCCGATAGGGAGCGGGATAGTCAGCCCCGGCAAGGTCAGATTTGCGCGAGGTGAACTGGCTCAGGGAGTAGGGCGACGGAAAGAAAGCATTCTGCTCTGCCGGATCCGGGGTCGGTTGTTTATCGTCAACAAGCATATCGGTCATGGGTCAGGCTCCAGTAGTGGTGGACTCGGTCTCACAGTATTGACTGTCAGAGACCAAGTAAATGAGGGTTTTCCCTCAACCGCCATGACGATGGCAAGAGGTGTGACCGCGCTGCGACAAAACCTGAACAGAATCCCCGCCAGACTTAGGCCATCGCGGCAAATGCCCTGACGATGGCATCCATGACCGCCCTGACCCGCGCGGCATGCTGCACATCCTGATGGGTCACCAGCCACACATCGTAGGATTGCTGTAACTGCCGCTCGGGCCAGACCCGCACCAACCCGGCTTGCTCGGCAAGCGGAACCGCCACCTCGCCAAGCCCCAGCCCCATCAGCAGGGCCTGACGCAGCATCAGGCTGGTATTGACCCCCGCGGCGACCGTGGCCCCCTCGGCCGCCTCTTCGAGCATCATTGGCGAGCGAGCGCTCTGCCAGTGGGGCTCATACACCACCAGCGAATGGCCCGCAAAACCGGTGCCCGCTTCGGGAATGCCATGGCGAGCCAGATAGTCGGCGGAGGCATACAACCCGACCGGCCAGGAGGCCAGCTTGCGAATAATCAGGTCGGGATTGTCCGGCTTCACCGTCCGGATCGCGATATCCGCTTCCCGCAGGGACAGATTGACCACCTGGGTCGAGGTATTGAGGATGACCCTGATATCGGGATAACGCTGATGCAGCTCGGTCAGGGCCGGTATCAGAAAATCCATCCCCAGGGTGTCTGTGGTCGCCACACTGACCTCCCCAACCAGGCGGTTGTCGACCCCTTGCGCCGCCCGCACAAAATCAATGGCTGCCAGCTCCATCTGCTGGGCGCTGGCCAGCACTATCTCTCCGACATGAGTCAGCACATACCCTTTGGATGTGCGGAGAAACAGCGTGGCCGCCAGACGATGCTCCAGTGCGGCAATCCGCCTGCCAATGGTGGCCTGATCGACCCCGACCACACGGGCGGCGCCCCTCAGGCTCCCTTCCCGATGCAACGCCAGAAAAATTTTCGCATCATCCCAGTTCATCACGACTCCCGGTTGAAATGCATTTTTGCATTACAGGTGAGGGATAATACTGCGTTTATTCATCAGCAATCTCCACTATCTTGGTGCTCATCCCATCCGGGGAACCTCATATCACCTCGTTACAAGGAGCCGCTGATGCATAACGCCTATTCCATTCCCGCCACCATGAGCGCGGTAGAAATTACCCAGCCCGGTGGCCCCGATGTCTTGCAACTGACCACCCGCGCCACACCGGCGCCCAAGCCCGATGAGGTTTTGATCCGGCACTATGCGACCGGCATCAATGGGCCGGATGTGATGCAGCGCAAGGGGCTCTACCCGCCTCCGGCAGGAGCATCGGATATTCCCGGGCTGGAGGTTGCCGGGGTCGTGGTCGCCAAGGGGGAGCAGGTTACCCATCTCAAGGTTGGCGACAAGGTCGCCGCGCTGATTTCGGGTGGCGGCTATGCCGAGTACAGCGTCGCCCACCAGAGCAATGTCCTGCCCCTGCCGCCCGGATTGAGCTTTGTCGAAGCCGCGGCGCTGCCGGAAACCTTTATGACGGTCTGGTCAAATATGTTTGAACGGGGTCAGTTTAAAAAAGGGGACATTATCTTGATCCATGGCGGTGCCTCCGGTATCGGCACGACAGCCACCATGCTGGCCAAGGCATTTGGCGCCGCCAAAATCATCACCACGGTCGGCTCACCCGAGCAGCAGACCGCCAGCATCAAGCTGGGCGCGGATGTGGCCGTACTCTACAAGGAGGAAGATTTTGTCGAGGTCGTGCATGCCGCCACCGATGGGCATGGCGCCGACATCATTCTCGATATCATTGGCGGGGAGTATGTCGCGCGCAACTATGCGGCGGCCGCCATCAATGGCCGCATAGTCCAGATCGGCATTATTGCGGGCGCCGCCCCCAATCTGGATCTGTTTCCCATGCTGCAAAAGCGGCTGACCCATATCGGCTCTACCCTGCGCTCGCGTACTCCTCAGGAAAAAGCCGAACTGATTGCCCAACTGCAAACTCATGTCTGGCCATTTATCGAACGCGGCGAGGTCAAACCGCAGGTTTACCAGACCTTCCCGCTGGATGAGGCCGCTGCCGCTCACCATTTGCTGGATTCAGGCCGTCATATCGGCAAGCTGGTATTAACCATGGCGCCGTTGTCGTCAGATTGATAAAGCCCATCGTGAAGCAGGCCGAGGTGGATGCGGTGATGTCCAACGCGGAAAGCACCCCGCCGCAGGTGTAAGGGTTGCAATAAATAGAGACCGGCTATATGTCGGTCTCTTTTTTGGTAACAGGAGGGAGCATTATTTTTATGGCATCATCTTAATGAACGTGAACGTTCGATTACGCTTCGCTAATTTAACCTACGAACTACGAGCTAGCTCAAATTGATATCGTAACCTTCGATGCGTAAAACAACATGATTCTGTCGTAAGGTTTTCATGATTAACTATCAATCGTCACCCATCATTACATCCTATTTATATTGATGCATTGACAACAATTGTTTAGCAACCCCATCATAACCAGGGAATATACGTGCGGAGTCATAGCCCAACTTATCTAAAATACGACTCCCTTTAGCTGCTTCGCTACACGGTAAAATAAATCTCTTAAAAATATTAGGCACTCTAGTATCATGCTTAATTTGAGAAATTATTAGTTCATCTAATGGTCTTCTATCTGTTAGCGCAGCGACCTGACCCAACATCATAGCTTGTAGCTCTGAAGTATGAGGCTGAACCATAATAGGCCAATGTGTAAATAATCCTTTTTGTGCACTGATATTGGGGTTCGCGGCATAATGAGGGGTTACGAAATTGACATTAATCGAATTAACTGTAGGTTTTAAAAAAGAAAGGTACTCTTTATTTAAAGCCCAAACGCATAACTTTGTATTTTTATTTAATGCTCCTCTAAATGCAAAATATAATGCAACATAAATATCATATGTCCAGTCGAGTAAACGAGTTGGTATCCCATAATGTTGAGCAAGCCCTGCAGTTTCTAATAAATCACTGGGAATCCATGTTTCACTATAATTATTATTTGTCATCCCCATAAAATCAAAATCCTGAGACAAATTTTCTCGAACTCTTGATGATACTGGAACGTCTAAACCACGTTGGTCTGCCAGTCGATAAAATGAACGCAACAGATGATATTCAGCAGAAATTTGCCACCTTTGCCATAGATGCTGTGGCTCTATAGGCTTACCCAAACCGCAAACATGCCAGAATTGATCAATATATTCTAGCCGCAATGCAGTCGGAATTAGTTTATAGTGTTCTTGCCCATGCCCTCGAAAAATATAGCCATTAATATCAGTTTCATTTCCCCAAGGGGATATAAATTCAAAAAGTTCCTCTACCTTTCCAAATTCAACTGTTTCTATCATAGAAAGTCACCACAATCGTATTTTTCACATAACAACCATTCATTGACACTCAATGCAATATAAGTAACTAATTTATTTTTAACAGTTTCCATATTTGTAGGCATCGCAACGATTTTATAAAAAAAGCGCCTCCCGAAGGAGGCGCTTTTCAGTTCTATACACAGCAATTAGCTATTAAAGGGACTCTGCGGTCGCAACCACGTTTTCCACGGTAAAGCCGAATTCCTTGAACAGCAGCTCGGCCGGTGCAGACTCACCGAAGGTGGTCATACCGATGATCTTGCCGCCGAAACCGACGTACTTGTACCAGTAGTCAGCGATGCCGGCTTCGATGGCCACACGCTTGGTGACGGAGGCCGGCAGGACGGACTCTTTGTACTCGGCAGACTGGGCGTCGAACACGTCGGTAGACGGCAGAGAGACCACACGCACGGCACGGCCCTTGGCAGTCAGCTGCTCATAGGCGGCAACGGCCAGTTCCACTTCGGAACCGGTGGCGATCAGGATCAGCTCCGGCGTACCGGCGCAATCCTTCAGCACGTAACCACCCTTGGCGGTATCAGCCAGCTGCTGGGCAGTACGGTCCATCTGAGCCAGGTTCTGACGAGAGAAGATCAGAGAGGTCGGGCCGTCGGTACGCTCGATGGCGTGTTTCCAGGCGATGGCAGATTCAACTTGGTCACACGGACGCCAGGTGCTCATGTTCGGAGTCAGACGCAGGGAGGCGATCTGCTCAACCGGCTGGTGAGTCGGGCCATCTTCACCCAGACCGATGGAGTCGTGGGTGTAAACGAAGATAGCGCGCTGCTTCATCAGGGCGGCCATGCGCAGGGCGTTGCGAGCGTACTCCATGAACATCAGGAAGGTAGCGCCGTAGGGGATGAAACCACCGTGCAGGGCGATACCGTTCATGATGGCGGACATGCCGAACTCGCGTACACCGTAGTGGATGTAGTTGCCGGAGGCATCGTCGTTGGTCAGGGACTTGGAGCCGGACCACATGGTCAGGTTGGACGGAGCCAGGTCAGCAGAGCCGCCCATGAACTCCGGCAGCAGCTTGCCGAAGGCTTCCAGAGAGTTCTGGGACGCTTTACGGGTCGCAATCTTGGCCGGGTTGGCTTGCAGGGTTTCGATGATCTTGGCGGATTCGGCAGCCCAGTTGGCCGGCAGTTCGCCAGCGGTGCGGCGCTTGAATTCGGCAGCCAGCGTCGGGTGAGCGGCTTCATAGGCGGCGAACTTGGCAGCCCAGTCGGCTTCCAGTGCAGCGCCCTTCTCCTGAGCGTTCCACTCGGCAGCGATATCGGCCGGGATAACGAACGGCGCGTGGTCCCACTTCAGGAAGGCACGAGCAGCGGCGATCTCGTCGTTGCCCAGCGGTGAGCCGTGGCAGTCGTGAGAACCGGATTTGTTCGGGGAGCCGTAACCGATGATGGTGCGGCAGCAGATCAGGGTCGGCTTGCCGGTCTCGGCCTTGGCGGCTTCGATGGCGGCATTGATGGCTTCCGGGCTGTGACCGTCAACAGCCGGGATAACGTGCCAGCCGTAAGCTTCGAAACGCTTGACGGTGTCGTCGGTGAACCAGCCTTCTACGTGACCGTCGATGGAGATACCGTTGTCATCCCAGAACGCGATCAGTTTGCCCAGTTGCAGGGTACCTGCCAGGGAGCACGCTTCGTGGGAGATACCTTCCATCAGGCAGCCGTCGCCCATAAAGGCGTAGGTGTAGTGGTCAACGATGTCGTGGCCCGGCTGGTTGAACTGCTCAGCCATGGCTTTCTCGGCGATCGCCATACCAACGGCGTTGGTGATGCCCTGACCCAGCGGGCCAGTGGTGGTTTCCACGCCCGGTGCATAGCCGTACTCCGGGTGACCCGGGGTGCGAGAGTGCAGTTGGCGGAAGTTTTTCAGATCGTCGATGGAGAGGTCATAACCGGAGAGGTGCAGCAGGGAGTACAGCAGCATGGAGCCGTGGCCGTTGGAGAGAATGAAACGGTCGCGGTCGGCCCACTTGGGGTTGTTCGGGTTATGTCTGAGGTGGCTACGCCACAGCACTTCGGCGATATCCGCCATTCCCATGGGGGCGCCCGGGTGACCGGAGTTGGCTTTTTGAACGGCATCCATACTCAATGCACGAATGGCATTGGCAAGCTCTTTACGAGAAGGCATCTGAATCTCCTGCGATTGCTTCATTTGATGGCCAAGATTAAGGCGCGTTATTGTCCCAGCAGGGCGCGCGGCGTGCAAATATTATCTGGATGAATAAAGTGGCTTTGGGAGGACAATCGCTTTTCTTGCCCTCTATTGGCCAAAGCAACCAGAGAAAAACGTTTGATTTCCATCCCTTTCGGGATAGGAGAGCACCGCTTGTGACCCATTGGACACTGCGCGACAAAATAGTGCTGGCAATCGCGGGGGGCGCTAATTAATATAGACGTCCAGATGTAGATACCTCTACACCATCCCATTCACCCGGTTATTGCTGTGGCGATAACCCAGACAAGCTGAGATTCATATCATGGCAAAGCTGTTTACTTCCGAGTCGGTCTCCGAAGGCCATCCAGACAAGATTGCGGACCAGATCTCCGATGCGGTACTGGACGCCATCCTCAAGCAAGATACCAAGGCCCGTGTCGCCTGCGAGACCCTGGTCAAGACCGGTATGGTCATGGTGGCCGGCGAAGTAACCACCTCTGCCTGGGTTGATATCGAAGAGATCGTGCGTGATACCGTGCGTGAAATCGGCTACACCCACTCCGACATGGGCTTCGACGCTGACTCCTGCGCCGTGCTGAACGCCATCGGCAAGCAGTCCCCGGACATCAACCAAGGTGTTGACCGCAGCGATCCGCTGGAGCAGGGCGCTGGCGACCAGGGCCTGATGTTCGGCTACGCCACCAACGAAACCGACGTGCTGATGCCGGCCCCCATCACCTACTCTCACCTGCTGGTGAAGCGTCAGGCTGAAGTGCGCAAGAACGGCACCCTGCCGTGGCTGCGTCCGGATGCCAAGAGCCAGCTGACCTTTGCCTACGACGACGCAGGCAAGATCATCGGTGTCGATGCCGTTGTACTGTCTACCCAGCACGCTGAATCCATCAGCCACAAGGATCTGGTTGAAGCGGTACGCGAAGAGATCATCAAGCCGGTGCTGCCGGCCGAGTGGGTCAACAAGGACACCAAATACTTCATCAACCCGACCGGCCGTTTCGTTATCGGCGGCCCGATGGGTGACTGCGGTCTTACCGGTCGCAAGATCATCGTCGACACCTACGGCGGCATGGCTCGTCACGGTGGTGGCGCCTTCTCCGGTAAGGATCCGTCCAAGGTTGACCGCTCCGCTGCCTACGCCGCCCGCTACGTTGCCAAAAACATCGTGGCCGCCGGTCTGGCCGATCGCTGTGAAATCCAGATCTCCTACGCCATCGGTGTGGCCGAGCCGACCTCCATCAGCGTCGAGACCTTCGGTACTGCCAAGGTTGCCGAGGATCTGCTGGTCAAGCTGGTACGCGAGCACTTCGAACTGCGCCCGTATGGTCTGATCGAAATGCTGGATCTGAAGCGCCCAATCTATCAGGCCACCGCTGCCTACGGTCACTTCGGTCGCGACGAGTTCCCGTGGGAGCAGACTGACAAGGCCGAACTGCTGCGTTCCGCCGCTGGCCTGTAAGGCTCGCTGTTGTGATAAAAGGGGAGCCTGGCTCCCCTTTTGCTTATCCGCCATTTGACGAGATGTTGATGTCTGCCACCCCTGCCCAGCTTGTCGCCCTGCTGCAACAACGCGTAGAAGCCTGCTTTGTGCAAGCCGAGGCGCGCCTTGGCCGCACCTTCCCCCGCCCGCGGATCTACTGCAATATGCGGGGCCGGGCGGCAGGATCGGCGCGGCTGCAAACCTGGGAGCTGCGCTTCAATCCTGCCCTCTATCAGGCCAACCAGCAGGCGTTTCTGGATGAGGTGGTGCCCCACGAGGTGGCCCATCTGCTGGTCTATGCCCTATGGGGTGACGGGCACGGCAAAAACCGGGTGCTACCCCACGGCCGCCAGTGGCAGTCGGTGATGCGGGAGGTATTCGGCCTTGAGCCCAGAACCACCCACAGCTTCGATCTGGCGGTATTGGCCCAGCGCACCGTGCCCTATCGCTGTCACTGCCAGCAGCATCAACTCTCTATTCGCCGTCACAACAAGGTGGTGCGTGGCGAGGCCCGCTATCACTGCCGCCGCTGCAAGCAGCCGCTGGAGCGGGAACGGCCGGAGCCAGAGCAGTAAGCCAGCTTGTGTCGCGCCCCTGTGGTAGGGTGCCCGCCATCGTTCGTCAATCACCCCGTTTGCAAGGAATCCCATGCGTTTCATCTCCTCCCTCGCCCTGACCCTGCTGGCCGGTTTACCGCTGCTCAGCTCCCCCCTGCACGCCCAGACCTTTCGCGAAGCCAAGCAAGATCTGGTGAAGCTCTATCGCAGCCAACCTGCGGTCACCACCTTCTACTGCGGCTGTGACATCGACTATCAGGGCAAGAAAATGAGCCCGGATCTCGCCAGTTGCGGCTATGAGCCGCGCAAGCAGGCCAAGCGCGCCGCCCGCATCGAGTGGGAACACGTGGTCCCCGCCTGGGAGTTCGGCCACCAGCTGCAGTGCTGGCAGGATGGCGGTCGCAAGAACTGCGAAAAAGCGAGCCCCGAGTTCAACAAGATGGAGGGGGACATGCACAACCTCTTCCCCGCCATTGGCGAAGTGAACGGCGATCGGGCCAACTACCGCTTCTCCGACTGGAACGGCAAGCCGGATCAGTACGGCCAGTGTCAGATGCTGGTGGATTTCAAGGATCGTCGGGTGCAGCCGCCCAAGGGGCAGGTACGGGGCCAGATTGCCCGCGCCTACCTCTACATGAGCCAGCAGTATGGGCTGCGTCTGGCAGCGCAACAGCGTAAACTGTTTGAAGCTTGGGACAGGCAGTACCCGGCAGAGGGCTGGGAGTGCGAGCGCAACCGCCGCATCGGCAAGCTGCAGGGCAACACTAATCCCTTTATTGAAAAGCAGTGCCAATAACCCCATTTGACCAGGGAGGGGATCACCCCTCCTATCATGAAGCCCTTCCCTTCTGCCGCGTGAGCCTTGCTCACCGCAGGATATAAAGGGTTTCCAAGCAAGAGACTGACAAGCAGCCATGCGCATTCCACGTATCTATGAACCGGCCACCCTGCAAGTTGGCCAGACCATCGCCCTGTCGGAAGACGGCGCCAACCATATCGGCCGGGTACTGCGCATGCAGCCGGGCCAGCAGCTCGAGCTGTTCAATGGCGATGGCAATCAATATCCCGCCACCATCGCCAACGTCGGCAAGAAGTCGGTGGACGTGACCATCGACAGTTGTGACGCCCAATCGGTGGAGTCACCGCTGGCCATCCACCTCGGTCAGGTGATCAGCCGTGGCGACAAGATGGACTTCACCATCCAGAAATCGGTGGAGCTGGGCGTCACCTGTATCACCCCGCTCTTCTCCGAGCGCTGCGGCGTCAAGCTGCCAGCCGATCGACTGGAGAAGAAGCGCGAGCAGTGGCAGAAGGTGGTGATCAGCGCCTGCGAACAGTGCGGCCGCAACGTGGTGCCCGAAGTGCGTATGCCAATGGAGCTGGACGCCTGGCTGGCGGAAGAGACCAAAGAGCTCAAGCTCAACCTGCACCCGCGCGCCGAGTACAGCATCAACACCCTGCCCGTTCCCGAGCATGGCGTGCGCCTGCTGATTGGCCCGGAAGGGGGATTGTCGAGCGACGAGATCGCCCGTACCGTGCAGGAAGATTTCAAAGAGATGCTGCTGGGGCCGCGGGTGCTGCGCACCGAAACCGCCGCCCTGACTGCGATCACTGCGCTGCAGTGCCGCTTTGGCGATCTCGCTTGAAACCAGTCCAATGTCTTACTGCGAGGTCGTGATCAAGGCTCATGCGCTGCTCGCTTATGTGGAACCAAGAGGCTCACGTATGTCTATACGCTCCGGTTCCTGCGCTGCTCTTTACCTTGCTGACGACCTCTCGTGACAGACTTTGAACAGGTTTTAAGAATCTCACTCGCAATCGAGCCACAAGAAGGATATTCGGATGACCATTAAACTCGGCATCGTGATGGACCCCATCTCGGCCATCAACATCAAGAAAGATTCCAGCTTTGCCATGCTCGAAGAGGCGCAAAAGCGCGGCTATGAGCTCTTCTATCTGGAGATGAAGGATCTCTACATGGAAGCCGGTCGCGCCTTTGGCACCATGCGCCCGCTCACCGTCAAATATGACTATGCCGACTGGTATACGCTGGGCGAGGTGGTGGATCACCCCCTCTCCAACCTCGATGTGATCCTGATGCGAAAGGATCCGCCGTTCGACACCGAATTTATCTACGCCACCTACATGCTGGAGCGGGCCGAGGATGAGGGTTGCCTTATCGTCAACAAGCCGCAGAGCCTGCGCGACGCCAACGAGAAGCTCTACACCGCCTGGTTTGCCGAGCACACCCCGACCACGCTGGTGACCCGCCGCGCCGACAAGCTGCGTGCCTTCCACGCCAAGCACAAAGACGTCATCCTCAAACCGCTGGACGGCATGGGCGGCGCCTCCATCTTCCGCATGAAGGAGGATGACGCCAACGTCGGTGTGATTATCGAGACCCTGACCGCCCACGGTAGCCAGTACTGTATGGCGCAGACCTATCTGCCCGCCATCAAGGATGGCGACAAGCGGGTGTTGGTGGTGGACGGTGAGCCGGTTCCCTACTGCTTGGCGCGCATTCCGGCGCAAGGTGAGACCCGTGGCAATCTGGCGGCCGGTGGCCGTGGTGAAGCGCGTCCCCTGAGCGAAGCCGACTGGGCCATCGCCCGCGCGGTGGGCCCGACGTTGAAAGAGAAAGGCCTCATCTTCGTCGGTCTCGACATCATCGGCGATCGCCTGACCGAGATTAACGTCACCAGCCCGACCTGCATTCGCGAGATTGAAGCGGCCTTCGATGTACACATCACCGGCATGCTGATGGATGCCATCGAGCGTCGGCTGGGCAAATAATCGCCTGGCAGGCTAACCGGCCTGTTCAGGGGTAACCCGCCCCTGACAAGCCCGGAAACAGAGAGGGTGGCCCGGCGCCACCCTCTCTGTTTAAAGGCAATCCGGAAAGGGGCAGGATCTCGCCCTGCCCAAAAAGCGGTTTTTCCCATGGGGATCAACTGCCATAATTGACCTCAAATACCTTTGCACTATTTGGCCTCTATGCAAACACTGCAAAATCACTTCCTGCTTGCCATGCCAAGCCTGACGGATCCCTACTTCGAGCGCTCGCTGGTCTATCTGTGCGAGCACAACGAAGAGGGTGCCATGGGACTGGTAGTCAACATTCCGGTCGAGATGTCGCTGGAAACCATGCTGACCCAACTCAAGCTCAATCCGCCCAACAACCCGGAGCTCAAGCAGCCGGTACTGCAAGGGGGGCCGGTTCACGCCGATCGCGGCTTCGTGCTGCACAGCTTCCGCCCCGGTTTCAACTCCACCCTGCAGGTGGGGGATGAGATGATGGTAACCACCTCCAAGGATATTCTGGAAACTCTGGGTACGAGCGAGGCCCCTGCCCATTGGCTGGTGGCCCTTGGCTATGCCGGCTGGAGCGCCGGGCAGCTGGAGCAGGAGCTGGTGGATGGCGCCTGGCTGGTGATCCCCCCCAATCCGGCTCTGGTGTTCAAGACCCCCATTCACAAACGTTGGCAGCAAGCTGCCGCCAGCATAGGGGTGAACCCGGTTCACCTCTCCAGCGACGTCGGCCACAGCTGATCGGCTGGCCCGCTCCGCTCTCTATTTCGAGGATTTATCAGTTATGTCATCACGCAGCATCATGGGCTTTGACTATGGCACCAAGAGCATTGGCGTCGCCATCGGTCAGGAGCTGACTGGCACTGCCCAGCCTCTGCGCGCCCTCAAGGCCAACGACGGCATCCCCAACTGGGACGAGATTGAGAAGCTGCTCAAGGAGTGGCAACCGGACCTGCTGGTGGTCGGTCTGCCGCTGAACATGGATGGCACAGATCAGGAGATCACGGTACGGGCCCGCAAATTCGGCAACCGGCTGCATGGCCGCTTCGGCAAGCCGGTGGAGTTCAAGGATGAGCGACTCACCACCACAGATGCCCGCGCCCGCCTGTTTGAGCGAGGCGGCTATCGCGCGCTGGAAAAAGGCAGTGTGGACGGGGTCTCGGCGCAGTTGATCGTCGAAGCCTGGATGGAAGAGCAGTACAACTAAACCATCAACAAAAAGGCAAGGGTCGCCGCCCTTGCCTTGTCTCGCACTATCCTCTCATTACGCCTGTGACTGACCTGGCACCAGCCCTTCGGCCTCTGTCGGGTTCGCATTCATCATCCGGTTCAGCCAGGGCACCATCAGCCCCATCACTACCGCAATCAGCAGGGTCGCCATCCCGATCTTGCCAAATACGCCGGTGTAAATGGGCAAAGTTTGCATCGGATCCGTCATCCCTTGCGGCACGGCGGTAAAGGTCGCCACATAGCCACCCAGCAGGGACGCCATCGCCTGAGTCAGGAACCACATTCCGAGAATGAAGCCCATCAGGCGTTGTGGCACCAGCGCGGCGACCATCGCCAGTCCCAGCGCACTGATCATCAGCTCGCCCAGACTCTGGAACAGGTAGATAAGCACCATAAACCAGGGGGAGGTCAGCCCCTGCTCATCGGCAAACCACCAGCCGGATGCCGCCGCCGTCAGAAAGCCCAGCGAGCAGAAGAACATCCCGAGAGTGAACTTGAGCGGCATGGTGAGATCCCGCCCCTTGCTGCCCATCCGGGTATAGATCATCGCGAGTACCGGGCTACCCACCACCACCCAGAAGGGGTTGAGCGCCTGGAAGCTGACCGGGTTAACGCTCATGCCCAGCATTTCGTGGTGCATGTTGTTGATGGCAAAGAAGTTGAGAGACGTCGGCATCTGGGCATACAGCACATAGAAGAGCACCGCCTCCAGCATCAGCACGAAGGCCACATACATCTTGTTGCGGCCCACGGTATCGAGCCTGAATGCCTCGCGAAAAAAGAATATCACCACGGCGATGGTCACCGTCATCAGCACCATGTTGGCGATCACCACGTGGTGCATCAGCCAGGCGCAGAAGAAGACCATGGCTACCGAGCCCAATATAACCAGCAGCAGCTTGCTGTAATTCAG
The DNA here is from genome assembly GCF_049174875.1 of Aeromonas sp. 600948. NCBI lineage: Bacteria > Pseudomonadati > Pseudomonadota > Gammaproteobacteria > Aeromonadales > Aeromonadaceae > Aeromonas > Aeromonas sp. 600948. Next base: position 102,818 of record NZ_JAAKTY010000012.1, on the reverse strand, counting down.
TGGCAGGTGATCCGGCTCGGAGCCAATATCCTTGACCATATTGCGGCAGGCAAAGAAGGTGAGCAGCGCAATAATCAGTCCCACCCCGCACAGGTTATAGGTCACGGTATAGCCGTAGTGATCGGCAATCACCGGAGCGAGCGAGAGGGAAATAAGGGAGCCGATATTGATCGACATATAGAACAGGGTAAAAGCCCCATCCAGCCGCGGATCTTTTGGCTGGTAGCATTTTGAAAGCAGGCTGGCCGGATTGGCCTTGAACAGGCAGTTACCAACTGCAATGGTGCCCAGCGCATAGAAAATCAGGTCGGGATTGTAGATAGAGAGGCCGGTCATAAAGTAGCCTATCACCAGCGCCACGGCCCCCAGCACCATGGTGCGCTTGGTGCCGAGCACATGGTCACCGACATAGCCACCGACCGAGATCAGGCCATATACCAGCGCCGAGAAGGCACCGAAGGTAATAAAGGATTGCTCTTGGGAAAATCCCAGTTGTTGCACAAAGAAGACCGCCAGGATCCCCTGCACGCCGTAATAACCGAAGCGCTCCCAGAGTTCGACGAAAAATATCATAAAGAAGGGTTTGGGCTGTTGTAACAACCCTGTGGGTGCTGTTGCTGGACGCATATCAACCTGCCTTTGCTGAGATTTATTTTTATTAATCTGGTGGTGGCTACCGCACTATTTTTTTGCCCGCCATTGCTATAACGGGGAGCACAGTCAGCCTGCCAATCTGGCTATTTTCGGGTGCACACGCCCCGTTCGATGAAAGGTGTTTTTCATCTAGCCGGTTTCAATTACGGGTTATCGGGGGATGGTGAGTGGCGTCTCCCAGTACAGTTACCGGCTCCAGGTGCTACCTTTGCTGCATCCCTTCACTCAAGCCGGTTTTGCTTATTCCCCTCTGCTCCGTCACTCATGGCTGGTGGCCAGATAGCTGGGGCATGACACGGCCACAGACGACCTGTGGGGCTGGCTCACGCCGCGCTCTACTGGCAGTCACCTACGCAGGCGCTATCTAACCCCGCCACTCCAAGGGGTGTCATGCTATATCACTGCAAATACAGGAACTTAATGGTCGATCACACTTTAAAAGTGACCATCAGTGAAGTTTTCTAATGAAACCACATGAATTTTTTTCGTGAAAAGAGCTTCACTCGAGACGTGCAACCAAGGCCAATCTGTGCATAAAGAGAGTTGAATGGCACACAGTTGAACCCGAACTCGGCACTTAAGTCGTGCAAAAGCCCACTCATCCGGACGCTGCGACAACAAAAAGCCGGAGCAGATGGCTCCGGCTGATCGATGGGCACCGTCACGGCCACATTAGCGTGGCGATTCATCGTTGTAGAGTCGCCGGATCTCGTTGCGCAGCCACATCACCTTGGCATCCTGATTGTGCCGCTTGTGCCACAGCAAGATGAAGGCGATCTCCAGCTGGGCGTAGAGCTTCTCGGGGAGCGGCAGCGGCATGGCGATCAGATTGCCGTGATGCCGACTGGCATAACCACCACAGTAAGAGGGCGCCACCGCTATCAGCTCGTGGCTCGACTGGGAGGCAATATGCAGCGCCTGCTCGAAGCTTGAGACCATGATGGGCACCTCCCGCTTCAGCCCCTCGTCCTCCAGCAGACTGTCGAGGGCCCAGGTATCGTTCGCTTCCCACACCATGCTGATCTGGGGGCAGGCCAGAAAGTTCTCCAGCGACCACTTCTGCTGGAGCAAGGGGTGATCCTTGCGCAGAAAAACCACCGGGCGATCGGTGAACAGCACCTCGTGATCGATGTAGTAGGGCAAGCGGTTGACCTTGGCCCGGGAACGGCCATGGGTCTCGCGGGCACAAAAGCCGAGATCCGCATCGCCATTGACGATATCGTTGAGGGAGTGGTGATCCCACCCCAGCATCCTGACCACCGAGTTGGGGTACTTCTGGTAGATGGTCATGGGCAGATCGCTCAGGAAGCTGATGTAGAAGGGGGACTCCATCACCAGCGTGAAGCGGGCACCGTCGGGGATCGCCTCGCTATTGAGCGAGGTGATGCTGTCGGTGAGCTGGAACCAGACCTTCAGCTCCTCCTCCAGGGTCAGGGAGAGGTTGGTGGGCTGCAATCCCTGCCGCACCCGCACAAACAGGGGATCGTCAAACCACTCCCGCAATTTGGCGAGGGACTTGCTCACCGCCGACGGGGTGACACAGAGCTTTTTGGCCGCCCCTGCCACACTGCGCTCCTGCATCAGGTACTTGAAGACCACCAACAGGTTCAAATCGAGTTCACCCAGATTGCGCATATCCCCTCTCATCTTCCATCAGCCCTGCGACTGCGCTTCACGAAGCGCGAGCCATGGTAACAGCCCTTTGACAGCCAGGTAACTGAGCAGTGCCAGCAGCAAGGCGCAGATCAGCATCTCGGTCGGGGCAAAGCCAAGTTGACCCAGCAGCCAGATGTAGAGGCCGGAGAGGCTGATCTGCATGATGCAGAGCACCGCGCTGGCAAAGGCCACATTGTGCTGACAACCATCGAGCGCCTCCCCCATCGCCACCCCGAAGCCACAGGAGAACCCGACACAGACCAGCGCAAACCCCGACAGCAACAGATGGATATCGCCCCCCGCCTGCCAGCTGCCGATCAGTGAGCAGGCCGCCAGCAGATAGGAGAGATGAGCCACCGCCAGCACCTTCTTTTTGCCCAGCCAGCGCAACAGCAGGGGCGTCAGGAAGGAGGTAGACATGCTCACCCCGGCCATCACCATCATCACGATAGAATACTGCTCGGTGGTGAAACCAAACTCCTTCATCAGGATCAGCGGCGAGACGCTGACATAGACCAGAATGGAGGTCACGCTGGCACTGCTCAGCAGGGAGAGCAGCATAAAGCGCGGCGAGCGCAGCAGGGCAAAGGGCAGCGCAGCGCCACTCCCCGGTTGCCGGGCCGGACGGGTCTCCTTGAGCAGCAACAAATTCACCAGACCGCTGACGGCAGCCACCAGCGCCATCGCCACGAAGATCCCGCGCCAGTCAAAATGGGACAGGATGAGGTAACCGAGCACCGGCGCCAGCACCGGGATCACGCAGATCACCCCGTTAATCATCGAGAGCGCCATCGCCAACCGCTCCTCACTCAGCACATCCCGCAGCACGGTAAAGGTCATGATATAGAGCGCCCCCGCCCCGACTCCCTGCCAGAAACGGCCGAAATAGAACTGGCCAATCCCCTCCGCATTGCCTGCCACCAGCGAGGCGAGGACAAAAATCAGCGCGCCCCCGAGCACCACCCAGCGCCGCCCGAAGTGATCGGCAATCATCCCCCCCAGTAGCACGGTCGCTGCCATGCCAAACAGATAGATAGAGAAGGCGGTGTGGATCTGCGCCTCGCTCGCCTGCAGGGTATCGGCAATCTGGGGCACAGCGACCAGATAGAGATCGATCCCGACCGGATAGAGAATGATCATCAGAAAAGTGCACAACAGGAATACAGGCATGAACGCTCCATAACAGATTGGCGTGCCGATGCCTGCCAGATCACAGTGACAGGCGAACAATGGCGGGGCCAAGGTGGTGACAAAGCTAGCAACGCAGCGCGTCGCAATGGGGCAACTATATGGGTGACCACCACCCTCACCTAGTGAAGAGATGGCGATCGGTACATTCCAATCAGGAAATATTGTATTGAGTTACGTGCCATAGCGGCCATATTGAATCAAGCAGACTCAGCAATAAACCGGGTCACCTCCCGCTCATTACCATCCCTGCGCTGCACTTTACCGCCCGTCTGTTATCTGCCTTCGCCCTTGCGGGCGTATAAGCTGTAGGTGCGACGCAATACAGGGAATGTGTATGAAGGGAATGAAGAGAGAAGAGCAGATTGCCGGGCTGCTGGCGGCACTGGAGCAAGTCATTCTGGGCAAGCCGCTACAGCTGAAAATCGCGCTGGTGACCCTGCTGGCGCGCGGTCATTTGCTGATCGAAGATCTGCCCGGCATGGGCAAAACCACCCTGGCCCACGCCCTGGCGCAGGTGCTGGGGCTGGCATGCAGGCGGATGCAGTTCACCGCCGATCTGCTCCCCGCCGACCTGCTGGGGCTTCAGATTTTTGACCCCCAGCAACAAACATTTCGCTTTCACCCCGGCCCCATCTTCACCCAGGTGTTGCTGGCGGACGAGATCAACCGCGCCAGCCCCAAAGTACAGAGCGCCCTGCTGGAGGCGATGGCCGAAGGCAAGGTGAGCATCGAGGGCCACACGCACCCACTCCCCGATCCGTTTTTCGTCATCGCCACCCAGAATCCGGCGGATCAGGCGGGCACCTATCCACTGCCGGAATCCCAACTCGACCGCTTCGCCGTGCGACTCTCTTTGGGTTTTCCGCCGCGAGAGGCGGAACGCCAGCTACTGCGCGGCCACCAGCCGACGGGCCCTTTGCCCGCCATGCTGGATGCTGCCGGACTCGCCACCTTGCAAAGCGAAGGGGATGCCATCCATGTTTCCGATGCCACCCTCGACTACCTGCTGGCGCTAGTGCACCAGAGCCGCTTTGATGGGGATCTGCCACAGCCCCTCTCCCCTCGGGCAGCCCAGACCTTGCTGGCGGTGAGCCGGGCCTGGGCGATGGTAGCCGGGCGGCGCTTTGTCACGGTAGAGGATGTGCAGGCGGTCTTCCCCTATGTGGCCGAGCATCGGCTGCGGGGCAGCTTTGGCGTACAGCACGGCGAAGCCTGTCCCCTGAGCCAGCGGCTGCTGGCCCGGGTCGATCCGGACAATCCCTGATGAGCGCCTTGCTCACCCGCTGGCGGCAAAAGAGAGAAAAGTGGCAGCGGCGCTGGCTCGATCGCCGTATACCCCCGGCGCGCCAGATCACGCTGGGTACCCGCAGCCTCTTTATTCTCCCTACCCGCATGGGGCTGCTCTATCTGCTGGTGCTGCTCGTCATCTATCTGCTCGGCACCAACTACCAGAACAATCTGGTACTGCTGCTGGCCTACTGCCTCGGCAGCCTGTTTATGGCCGCCATGTGGCTTACCCACCGCAACCTGCTGGGGCTGGAACTGCTGGGTGGCCAGCTGGTACTGGGGGAAGCGGGTAGCCAGCTGCCGATCCGTATCTTGGTGCAGAGCCCTCGCCCGGTGCAGGCGCTCCGGTTTAGCCTCAACGAAGGCACCCTCTGGCTGGCACAGGCCGACGCTGTGCCCAGCACAGTTATCCTGCCAGTATCGGGCTCGCGCCGTGGGCCACTGCCCCTTGGCCGATTGCGGGTCGAGAGCCGCTACCCCCTCGGTCTGTTTCGCTGCTGGTCCCTGCTGGACTTGCAGTTGGAGGGCTGGCTCGCCCCCAAACCGGCGTTCGGGGCGCTAAGAGGGGAACATGCGACCGAAAGCGAGGGGCATCAGGGCCAGCCCGCTCCGGCCACTCTCGGTGACTTTGACTCTCTGCGGACACATCAGGCCGGTGAACCACTGAGCCGGGTCGCTTGGAAGCAACTTGCCCAAGGGCGCGGCCTGCTGACCAAGCAGTTCCATGAACCGCAGCAGGATGAGACTCACCTCACCTTGCAGCGGGTCGCGGGCGGGGATCTGGAGCAGCGGCTGGCGGTGCTGGCCTGGTGGTGCGCCGATTACGGCAAGCGGGGCATCCCCTTTACCCTGACACTGGCAAACCAGACGCTGGGGCCCGATAGCGGTGCCGCCTTTGTGCAGCGCTGCCTGCTGGCACTGGCCCAATTCGATGCAACACCACCGAAGATCACGCCAGATGCTGCTCGATAACCGCCGCCTGCTGCCACTCATCGCCCTGCAACAGCTGCTGCTGGTCGCGGCGCTCTGGCCCCAGTTGCAACTCTGGGTAGTGGCAGTGGGCGCCATCACTCTCGGCGTCCGGGCCATGATGCTGTGGCGCGGCTTGCCGCCCCTGCCTGCCCGCTGGTTGGCGCTGCTGGCCATCACAACCGTGGTGTTGCTGGGGTTGCAGTGGCGCACATTGGGCACCCTGCCCGCCCTGATCAATCTGCTCTGGCTCGGCTATAGCCTCAAGATGATCGAGGTACGGCGCGAGCGGGATATCGAGCAGGTGCTGCTGCTCGCCTTCTTCCTCATCGCGCTGGCGCTGGTACAACGCCAAAGCATCGGCTGGACAGCCGGGATGGCAGTGGCACTCTGGCTGGCAGTGACCGCGCTGGTGACCGCCGTCGTCCCCGAGCAGAAACGGCCTTGGCGCAGTGCGGGGAGCGCCCTGCTGCTGGCGCTGCCCTTGCTTATCACCCTGTTTATACTACTGCCAAGGCTGCCGCCCCTCTGGCAGATGCCCACCACCAGCCGTGCCCTGTCCGGCCTCTCGGAAGAGCTGGCCCCCGGCGATATCAGCGAACTGGTCAACTCCTCCGAACTCGCGTTTCGGGTCACCTTTGCCGATGGCCCGCCCCCTGTCCGCGAGCGCTATTTTCCGGTGATGCGCCAAGAAGTTTTCGATGGTCAGCGCTGGTTGCTGAGCCCCGAGGTCAAAGCATGGCAGCAGACAGTGCCGGTGCAAACCGGGCTCACCCTTCTGGCATCATCTTCACGTGCAAGCAATCAGCTGGCAGATAGTCCATTACCCGCCGGGAGCTACGAGGTGATCGCCGAGCCCCAGCGCCACCGCTGGGCCTTTGCCCTGAGTGAACCGCGCCTGCTGGCGGGTCCGGTGCTGCTTACCCCTCTCGACACCCTCTATCGGCAGGGGAGCGGCGAGGTGGCGATCCGCTATCGCATTGGCCGCGGCGAAGCGCAACCAGAGGACGACAGCCAAGCCGCTCAGCGCAACCTGCAACTGCCTGGCGGGGGCAACCCAAGAGCGCGCGCCCATGGCCAAGAGCTTGCGGCACGCTATCCGGATCGCAGCGCGCTGGTCGCCGCCCTGCTCGCGCAGTTTCGCAGCCAATCCTATTACTACACCCTGACACCGCCACGGCTTGGCAGTGACGGGGTGGATGAGTTCCTGTTCGATACCAGGCGCGGCTTTTGCGGCCACTACGCCATGGCGACTGCCTTCGTGCTGCGCGCCGCCGGTATTCCGGCACGGCTGGTCACCGGTTATCTCGGCGGCGAGTGGAATCCCAGAGGCAACTATCTGACGGTACACCAGTTCGATGCTCACGCCTGGGTGGAGTATCTCGATGAAGGGGGCTTATGGCGGCGAGTTGACCCCACGGCGGCAGTGGCACCGGAGCGCATTGAAGGCGGCGTGAGGGAGGCCCTGAGCGACGAGTTTACCGCCGCCGACCCCCTCGCTCTGCAGCGTTATCGCAACTGGGCCCTGCTCAATCAGCTGCGCTGGTGGGGCAACAATATCGACTACCAGTGGAGTCGCTGGGTGATTGGTTACGATGCGGGCCAGCTCTGGCAGCAAATCGGTCTGCGCTGGCCTGCACTGGCGGGATACACTCCCTGGTTGATCCTCGCCAGCCTGATGCTGGTCGCCCTGCTGGTGAGCTTGCCCCTGCTGTTGCCCGCCCGTCTGCCGCCAGAGCGGCGCATCTGGCAACCCCTGCTCAAACGGGGCAAACGCAGCGGCTATTCCCCAGAGCCTGCCGAGAGCATGGGAGCATGGTGCGAGCGGCTGGCGCGGCTGCGCCCCGACCTTGCCCATCCCCTGCTAAAGAGTGCGTGGCTCTATCGCCGCTGGCGTTATGCCCCCCTCAACGACCGGCAACAAGGGCGCTGCTGGCGCCAGTTGCAACGGCGTGTCAGACAGCTCGCCCAGCGCTGGGATCAGCCGCAGAAGAGCGGCTCATAAAAGAAGGGGGAGCCACCGGCTCCCCCTTCAGGTTTTAATCAAGAGGTTTGACTCACCGCTTGTTATTTTTTGGTCGGATTGTCCCAGATCCCCTCTTCCAGCTGGGAGCGGATCTCGGGGTACTTGTTGGCATCAAAGGTAGGCACCTTGCCCAGCCTGAGCTGGTCGTTGTAATCCTTGGCCAGCTTGATGGCGACGCCGGAGAGCAGCAGGATAGCCACCAGGTTGACGATGGCCATCAACCCCATGGAGACATCAGCCATTGCCCAGACGGTCGGCAACTCGCCCACAGAGCCGAACATCACCATGCCCAGCACAAACATCCGGAACAGCATCAGGCCGCCCTTGTGGTTGTGCTCGAGGAACACCAGATTCGTTTCGGCATAGGAGTAGTTCGCCACGATAGAGGTGAAGGCGAAGAAGAAGATGGCCGCCGCGATAAAGATGTTGCCACCGCTGCCAATCTGGGAGGAGAGCGCCCGCTGGGTCAGCTCGACACCGGTCACGCCGGAGCCCGGCTCAAACTGACCTGACATCAGGATGATGGCGGCGGTACAGCTGCAGATGACGATGGTGTCCATAAAGACCCCCAGCATCTGCACATAACCCTGGGAGGCCGGGTGCGGCGGATAGGGAGTGGCAGTCGCCGCAGCGTTGGGCGCAGAGCCCATCCCCGCTTCGTTGGAGAAGAGACCGCGCTTGATACCGTTGATCATCGCTTGGGAGATGGCATAACCCAGCGCACCTGAGCCTGCCTGCTCAATCCCGAAGGCGGACTTGATGATCAGCATGAAGACATGGGGCAACTCGGTGATGTTCATCGCCACGATCACCAGCGCCAGCAGGATGTAGGCCAGTGCCATAAAGGGCACCACCAGCTCGGCAAAACGGGCGATGCCACGAATGCCGCCGAAGATAATCAGGCCGGAGAGCGCCACCAGCGCCAGACCGCTGACCCAGTCAGGAATGCCAAACGCCACCTTCATCGCCAGACTGATGGAGTTGGCCTGCACCGCGTTGAACACCAGACCAAATGCCAGGATCAGGCAGAGCGAAAACACCACCCCCATCCAGCGCATGCCAAGGCCTTTCTCCATGTAGTAGGCCGGGCCACCACGGTAGTTGCCATCCTCATCCTTGACCTTGTAGAGCTGGGCCAGGGTGCTTTCGACGAAGGCGGTCGCCATGCCGATAAAGGCAATCAGCCACATCCAGAAGATGGCGCCGGGGCCACCCAGATAGATGGCGACAGCCACACCGGCCAGGTTGCCGGTGCCGACACGGGCGGCAAGGCTGGTACAGAGGGCCTGGAAGGAGGAGATGCCCGCGTTGTCCGATTTACGGCTGTTTTTCAGCACGGAAAACATGTGGCCAAAGTGACGGATCTGGATAAAACCCAGGCGGAAGGTGAAAAAGATACCGACCCCGATGAGCAGGTAGATGAGCACGGCTCCCCACATCAGGTCGTTTAGCATCGCAATCAAGGTGTCCATAATTCTCTCGTTGTTATTCACATCCATGGTCAGTCTGCGCTGACCGTTTTCTGTCTGTCGTTTAATTAGCGTTTCGCTAAAGGGGCGGAATCTAGCACAGCGGGAGAGCCCGGAATAGTGATCCCGGTCACGCGAGACACAAAAAACGAACGGTAAAAGCCCATAAAGCTCCATTTAAATCGCAAACTTTCAACAAACTCAATAATTCAATCAGACAGGCCACCATTAAGCCCCATAAGAGAACCATTTTGATATATCCCTGATGAGCTATCCGAAAACGCAAACGCTTGCATGAAATGGCTTTCAAACGGAGATATTTCGCCAAACGTTTTCGCTGTAATTAAATTTCAAGTACGTAGCGAGATAATTTATGTGATCGACGACACAAATATGGATATTGGCTAAAAAAGTTCAACTGAAAGCAAACCGGAGCGAGGTCGGGAGGAAATGTAAAAAACCTTACTAATCATATAGTTTCAAGCCATAAAACGGGATAACTCAACAGCCTGAATGTTTAACAACCAAGCGCCCCTATTGCAGGATGCAGCACATCAGTATTAATTAGGCAGGCAATGACGATGGGCCGCCCCCATCGCGCTTTTCTGAGCCTGAGGCACCAAGATCCTGTAATTTTATTTCAGAACCACCGTCTCAAGCCCGCAACCCAGGGATTACTCCCTCATTAAGAGATGATATTCGCTATGGCCGATAAATTAACCCAGCTGAAAGCCCTGACCACTGTTGTTGCCGACACCGGTGATATCGAAGCCATCAAACGCTATCAGCCCATCGATGCCACCACCAACCCCTCTCTGGTTCTGAAGGCCTCCGAGATCCCCGAGTACGCTCCGCTGATCGAAGACGCCATCAACTGGGCCAAAGCCCAGAGCCAGGACAAGGCACAGCAAATCATCGACGCGGGCGACAAGCTGGCCGTCAATATCGGTCTGGAAGTGCTGAAGATCGTTCCGGGCCGTATCTCCACCGAAGTGGATGCTCGTCTCTCCTTCGATACCGAGGCCAGCATCGCCAAGGCGCGCAAGCTGATCCGTCTCTACAACGAAGCGGGTATCAGCAACGACCGCATTCTGATCAAGCTGGCCTCCACCTGGGAAGGGATCCGTGCCGCCGAGGTACTGGAGAAAGAGGGCATCCAGTGCAACCTGACCCTGCTGTTCTCCTTCGCCCAGGCCCGTGCCTGTGCCGAAGCCGGTGCCTTCCTGATCTCCCCGTTCGTGGGTCGTATCCTCGACTGGTACAAGGCCAAGCACAACCGTGATTACACCGCCAGCGAAGATCCGGGCGTGGTCTCCGTCACCTCCATCTACAACTACTACAAGCAGCACGACTACCCAACCGTCGTGATGGGGGCCAGCTTCCGCAACACCGGCGAGATCCTGGAACTGGCCGGTTGCGACCGCCTGACCATTGGCCCGGCCCTGCTGGAAGAGCTGAGCAAGACCGAAGGCGCCGTGGTACGCAAACTGGACTACACCGGTGAGCGCAAGGCCAAACCGACTCCGATGACCGAAGCCGAATTCCGCTGGGAACTGAACCAGGACGCCATGGCTCACGAGAAGCTGGGCGAAGGCATCCGCATGTTCGCCATCGACCAGGGCAAGCTGGAAACCATGCTGGCAAGCCGCCTGTAATCGGTTCTTTTTTCTGATAAAAACCGGGCCCCTAACAAGGGGCCCGGTTTTTTTTCATGGGCTTTTTTAGCGCTGTCATAGAGTCGTCACGAAAACGTTTTAATTTCAGATTCGTTATGTTATACGGGTGGTGAAAACGATAAAAACCAAGGAGGGAGCCATGGAAATGTTCAACTTCGATTATGACGAGGTGGTTGAACTCGGTTCGCGTAGCCGCGGGACAACGGGAAAAAAACGTAAATGGCGTGAAATCGAGGCGTTGAAAGACAAACATCGCCTGCAGAAGGAGCTGCAATCCATCGATATCGCCTATGAAGGTCTTACAGACGAGATTGAACTGTAATACCGCCAGACACCTGTAAAAGCGCTCCGCACAGTCGGGGCGCTTTTTTATGCCGCAATCGGATGATCACGTGGCTTGTCATGCCATCGCTAGCGATGCCACAGGATGCAGCGGGCAGGCGACAGACAACGCGTTGCCACAGTCCCTGACAGCCCTCACCAACAGCGTGGCATACCAACCCCTGCCCCTCACCCGCGAAGACTGAGCAGTGCCGTTTCAGGGCGCATTGGGGCAATCACCGCAAGACAAGTCATCAGCAATAAAAAGCCCCCGTCGCTGACGGGGGCCTGAATACTCGGGGCAGACGGCTGCTCTTAGCAGTAGCCGTAGCCCAGCAGACGCTGGTAGCGCTGCTCCAGCAGTTGCTCGGTATCGAGCGGACGCAGGGCGTCCAGATCCTGCTTGATGCGAGCCTTGAGGTTTTTGGCCATCTTCTCCACATCGCGGTGGGCACCGCCGAGCGGCTCCTCGACAATATTGTCGATGAGTTTCAGCTCTTTCAGACGCTGGGCAGTGATCCCCATCGCTTCGGCAGCCACAGAAGCCTTATCGGCACTCTTCCACAGGATGGAGGCACACCCTTCCGGCGAGATGACGGAGTAGGTGGAGTACTGCAGCATGTTGACGCGGTCACCCACGCCGATTGCCAGCGCACCACCTGAACCACCCTCACCGATCACGGTGCAGACCACCGGCACGGTCAGACCGGCCATCACTTTCAGGTTGCGGGCAATCGCTTCGGACTGGCCACGCTCTTCGGCACCGACGCCGGGGTAAGCACCCGGGGTGTCGATAAAGGTGATGATCGGCATCTTGAAGCGCTCGGCCATCTCCATCAGACGCAAGGCCTTGCGGTACCCTTCCGGACGCGGCATACCAAAGTTGCGCTTGATTTTCTCTTTGGTCTCGCGACCCTTCTGGTGACCAATCACCATCACAGGCTCACCGTCGAGACGGGCGATGCCGCCGACGATAGCCTTGTCATCGGCATAGGCGCGATCGCCAGCCAACTCGTCAAAATCGGTGAAGATATGCTCGATATAGTCAAAGGTGTAGGGGCGCTGGGGATGACGCGCCATCTGGGATACCTGCCAGGCACCCAGATCACCGAAGATCTTCTTGGTCAGCTCTTCGTTTTTCTTCTCCAGCCGGCGGATCTCGTCTTTCAGATCCACGGCGTGATTGCCTTCACTCACATGTTTGAGTTCATCAATCTGCGCCTGCAACTCGGCAATCGGCTGTTCAAAATCCAGAAAAAGACTCATAGGGCCTTAGAACCTCTAATCAAAAACCAATTCAACCCGCTCTCGTCCAAGCAGGACTCGCAAGTCATCTATCAGTTGATCGGTGGGCGTCACCCGCCACTCGGTACCGAGCGTCAATCGCACCCGGGAGCCGGGGCGACGATAGTTTACCTGAACCGGACAAACTCCGGCACGGGCGGGCTCCAAAATCTCGCACAAACGCGGGAAAAAGCGATCATCAATCCGCTGTTCATCGAGGGAGATGCGAATTGCTCTGGCAAAACGCTCCCTCGCATCGTTGATATCCAGTATTTCACGGGCCGACATTTTAAGGCCACCGGAGAAGTCATCAAAGCTGACCTGTCCAGAAACCACCAAAATACGGTCTTTTTGCATCAACTCTTCGTACTTTTCCAGCGCTTCGCTGAAAAGTGTCACATCGAGACGGCCGGAGCGGTCGTCCAGAGTGAAGATCCCCATCTTGTTGCCGCGCTTGGTCACCATGCTGCGGGCCGCAATCACCAGCCCCGCCGCCGTGGTCACGGTATCGCGGGAGGTGGGATGCAGATCGCACAGGCGACCCGAGGTATAACGACGCAATTCGCTGCTGTACTGGTTGATGGGGTGGCCAGTGAGATAGAGCCCAAGGGTCTCGCGCTCCCCTTCCAGCCACACCTTGTCAGGCCAGTGCGGCACGTTGGCAAACGCCTTCTTGACGTCGTCAATCTCTTCGGTGAGCACGCCGAACATGTCGACCTGCCCCACCGCCTGCGCCTTGGCGTGCTGCTCGGCGGCCCGCATCGCCTCCTCCAGCGTCGCCATCAGGGCGGCGCGGTGGGGGCCGAGCCGATCCATGGCGCCGGAGAGGATCAGCTTCTCCATCACCCGCTTGTTGAGCTTCTTGATGTCGACCCGGTTGCAGAAGTCGAACAGATCGCGGAACGGGCCGTCCTGATCCCGGGCGCTGAGGATAGCATCGATAGGGCCTTCACCCACCCCTTTCACCGCCCCAATCCCGTAGACAATATGACCATCTTCGTTGACCGAGAAGCGATAGCGGCCAGTGTTCACATCCGGCGGGATCACGGTGAGCCCCATCCGCTGGCACTCGTCCACCAGAGTCACGATCTTGTCGGTGTTGTCCATATCGGCGGTCATCACCGCCGCCATGAACTCGGCCGGGAAGTGGGTCTTGAGCCAGAGGGTCTGGTAGGAGACCAGCGCATAGGCGGCGGAGTGGGATTTGTTGAAGCCGTAGCCCGCAAACTTCTCCACCAGATCGAAGATCTTCATCGCCAGTTCGCCGTCGACGCCATTCTTGACGGCGCCCTCCTCGAAACCGGCCCGCTGCTTGGCCATCTCCTCGGGCTTTTTCTTACCCATCGCCCGGCGCAGCATATCCGCGCCACCCAGCGTATAACCCGCCAGGGTCTGGGCGATCTGCATCACCTGCTCCTGATAGAGGATGATGCCGTAGGTGGGCTCCAGAATCGGTTTCAGGCTCTCGTGCTGCCACTTCTCGTCCGGATAGGAGATCGCTTCATTACCGTGCTTGCGGTCGATGAAGTTATCCACCATGCCTGACTGGAGCGGGCCCGGTCGGAACAGGGCCACCAGTGCGATCATGTCTTCGAAGCAGTCGGGGCGCAGCCGCTTGATGAGATCCTTCATGCCGCGGGATTCCAGCTGGAATACCGCTGTGGTCTCATAGCGTTGCAGTAGGTCGAACGACTTCTTGTCATCGATAGGGATGGCGGCGATATCCACCGGCGGCTTGCCCTCTTTGGCAAGACGCGGGTTTATCATGCCGAGCGCCCAGTCGATGATGGTGAGGGTGCGCAGACCCAGGAAGTCGAACTTCACCAGACCTGCGTATTCCACATCGTTCTTGTCGAACTGGGTGACCGGGTGATGGCCTTCGTCATCGCAATAGAGCGGCGCAAAGTCGGTGATCTTGGTGGGCGCGATCACCACGCCACCTGCGTGTTTACCGGCGTTGCGCACCACCCCTTCCAAGCGGCGGGCCATGTCGATGAGGTCTTTGACCTCCTCATCCTGCTCGTAGAGCTCGGGCAGCTTGGGCTCAGCCTCGAATGCCTTGGCGAGCGTCATGCCCGGATCCGGCGGGATCAGCTTGGAGATGCGATCTACAAAGCCGTAAGCGTGGCCCAGCACCCGGCCTACGTCCCGCACCACCGCCTTGGCAGCCATGCTGCCGAAGGTGATGATCTGCGACACCGCCTCCCGACCATACATGTCGGAAACGTGCTCGATCACCTCGTCGCGCCTGTCCATGCAGAAGTCGACGTCGAAGTCGGGCATGGATACCCGCTCGGGGTTCAGGAAACGTTCGAACAGCAGGTCAAATTCCAGCGGGTCGAGGTCGGTGATCTTGAGGGCGTAGGCCACCAGAGAGCCAGCCCCCGAGCCCCGGCCCGGGCCAACGGGGATGCCGTTGTCCTTGGACCACTGGATAAACTCCATCACGATGAGGAAGTAACCCGGGAAGCCCATCTGGTTGATCACTTTGAGCTCGATGTCGAGACGCTCGTCATACTCGGGACGGCGCTCGGCCCGCACCGCCGGATCCGGGAACAGGAATTCCAGCCGCTCCTCCAACCCCTCTTTCGACTTCATGACCAGGAAGTCTTCGGTGGTCATGTCACCGGTCGGGAAGTTGGGCAGGAAGTATTCGCCGAGGCGCACCGTCACGTTGCAGCGCTTGGCGATCTCCACCGTGTTCTCCAGCGCCTCGGGGATGTCGGCAAACAGCTCCGCCATCTCCTCCTGGCTGCGCAGGTACTGCTGCGGGCTGTAGCGGCGCGGCCGGCGCTTGTCCATCAGGGTGTAGCCGTCGTGGATGGCGACCCGGATCTCGTGGGCATCGAAGTCATCGGCGGTGAGGAACACCACCTCGTTGGTGGCCACCACCGGCAGCGCAAACTCGGTGGCAATCGCCACCGCCATGTGCAGGTAGACCTCTTCGTCGGGTCGACCGGTACGCAGCAGTTCGAGGTAGTAGGCATCGGGGAAGTGGGTCTGATAGAAGGCGACACACTGCTCGGTCATCTGCCGGTTGCCCTTGAGCAGGAACTTGCCCACATCCCCCTCGCGGCCGCCGGAGAGGACGATCACCCCCTTGGCATGCTCGGCGAGCCAGCTCTTGTCGATGACCGGCCGCCCCTGCACGTGGCCGCGCTGGTAACCACGGGAAATAAGCAGGGTGATGTTCTGGTAGCCGTCGTTATCCATGGCGAGCAGGGTGAGACGGAACTGCTCGTCGCCGAGCTCATCGCTCTGCACCCAGAAGTCGGCCCCGACGATGGGCTTGATCCCCTTGCCGTGGGCCGCGCCATAGAAGCGCACCAGACCGCACATGTTCATCTGATCGGTCAGCGCCAGCGCCGGCATGTTGTTGGCCGCAGCCGCCCCGACGATGGGGTTGATCTTCTGCAGGCCATCGACCATGGAGAAGTCGGAGTGGACTCGCAGGTGGATAAAACGGGGGTCAGCCATCGTCATCTCCTCTCGCTGCTCAAACTAAATGGCATGGTCTACTCGATCCCCAGTGCGCGGCGCACCGGTTTGAAGCTCTTGCGATATTCGGGCAACGGGCCACGCTCGGCCAGAATGGCGAGGTGATCCGCAGTCGGATAACCCTTGTGACGGGCAAAACCATATTCGGGATGACGGCTGTCCAGCTCGGTCATCTCCGCATCGCGGGTCACCTTGGCGAGGATCGAGGCGGCGCTGATGGCGGCCACCAGGCTATCGCCCTTGACCACGGCACGCGCTTCCATCGGCAATGCAGGGCAGCGGTTGCCATCGATAAAGACCAGCTCGGGGGTGACCTTCAGTCCCGCCACGGCTCGCTGCATCGCCAGCATGGTGGCATGCAGGATGTTGAGCTCGTCGATCTCCTCCGGAGTTGCACGACCGATGGCCCAGGCGAGCGCTTTCTCTTTGATCTCGTCAAACAGGGCGAGGCGCTTCTTCTCGGAGAGCTTCTTGGAGTCGTTGAGCCCTGCGATCGGATTGGCGGGATCGAGAATGACCGCAGCGGTGACCACGTCACCCACCAGGGGGCCACGACCCACTTCGTCCACACCGGCAACCAGCTTGTCGTCAGGAATATCGATCATCATCTTGTAGCCTTGAATCAAAACAGGCCCCGTGGGGCCTGACAGGGGTCGACTGGCGCAGCATTACCGCTCGAAAAGGATGAACGGGTAGCGCGGCGCAATCGACGGTCCGAAATAGCGTTATCTGCCGAGCAGATCCGCCACCGCATCGGCGGCCTGCGAGTCGGCATTGCAGCGGATCAGCTGGTGCAGCTCGGTGAAGGTATTGACCAGCGCACTGTTGTCGTGCTCGAAGTACTTGCTCACCTCTTCCACCAGATTCTCCGGGGTGCACTCGTGCTGGATGAGTTCCGGCACCAGCATGCGACCGGCGAGCAGGTTGGGCAGAGAGACAAATTCGGTCTTCACCAGTCGCTGGGCCAGCCAGTAGCTGAAGGGCTTGAGCTTGTAGCCCACCACCATCGGCTTTTTCACCAGCATGGCTTCGAGCGCTGCGGTGCCAGAGGCCAGCATCACCACGTCGGCGGCGATCATCGCCTCGCGGCCCTGCCCTTCCAGCAGCACCATGTCGAGACCCGGCGCTACCTCGGCCTTGATGGCCATAAACTGCTCACGCCGTTTCTGGTTGACCAGCGGCACGATGAAGCCGAGATCCGGATAGCGCACCGTCAGGTGTTTGCATGCCTCGAGAAACAGGGGAGACATAAAGCCCACTTCTGCGGTGCGGCTGCCCGGCAGCACTGCCAGCCAGCGGCGATTGGCATTGATACCGAGATTGCGACGTACGGCTGCCTGATCCGGCACCAACGGAATATCATCCGCCATGGTGTGACCGACAAAACGGCAAGGGGCGTCGAAGCGGTCGTAGAAGGCTTTCTCGAAGGGCAGGAAGGCGAGCACCATGTCGGTGGCGGCCTTGATCTTGTGAATGCGGTTCTGGCGCCAGGCCCACACAGAGGGGCTGACATAGTGAACCGTCTTGATACCGGCGCGGCGCAGTTTCAGCTCCACTCCGATATTGAAATCTGGTGCATCCACGCCGATGAAGATATCGGGCGGATTGGCAATAAAGTGGCGCAGCAGTTCGCGACGAACCTTGAGGATGCGCGGCAGACGCCCCAGCACCTCGGTGATCCCCATGACGGAGAGCTCTTCCATCTCGAACAGGGCCTTGACGCCCAGAGCCTGCATGCGCGGCCCGGCGATCCCTTCGAACTGCGCGTCCGGGTAACGGACTTGCAGCTCGCGCACCAGACCGGCAGCCAGAATGTCGCCGGAGACCTCTCCGGCGACGATACCGATACGAACCGGATCAGGCACGGATGATCCCGCGCTCGTTGTCTTTGAGGAAGTCCACATAGAGCTGGACGGCCGGCTCGGCTTGCGCCATCTCGATCAGCACCGGCAGCACCTCTTCGATGGTCTTGCCGGAGCGGAAGATCTCTTTGTAGGCACGCTTGACGGCAGAGATGGCCTCGGCGCTGAAACCGCGGCGACGCAGACCTTCGGAGTTCACCCCGAACGGCTTGGCGTAGTTGCCGGCAGCCATCACGTAAGGCGGTACGTCCTTGTTCAGGGCGGCGCAGCCACCGACGAAGGCGTGGGAACCGACGCGGCCGAACTGGTGAATGGCGGAGAGACCACCAAAGATCACGAAGTCACCGATCACCACGTGGCCAGCCAGGGTCGCGTTGTTGGCGAAGATGCAGTTGTCACCAATGATGCAGTCGTGGGCAACGTGGACGTTGACCATGAACAGGTTGCCGCTGCCCACCTTGGTCAGGGATTGATCCTGAATGGTACCGCGGTGGAAGGTGCAGTTCTCGCGAATGACGTTGTTGTCGCCAATCTCGAGGAAAGTGCGCTCACCGGCGTACTTCTTGTCCTGGCAATCCTCACCGATGGAGGTGTGCTGGAAGATCTTGTTGCCGCGACCAATCTTGGTCGGGCCCTTGATCACCACATGGGAACCTACCCAGGTGTTGTCACCGATTTCCACCTCGGCGCCGATGACAGAAAAGGGGCCGATTTCAACCCCTTTACCGATCACGGCAGACTCATGGACGATGGCTGTATCGTGAATGATGGCAGTCTGGTCGATCACGTGTGTTAAACCTCGCGTTTGGCGCACATCAGCTCGGCGGTACAGACCACTTCACCGTCGACGGTAGCGACACCGGTGAACTTGGCAATACCGCGACGCTCTTTCAGGAACTCCACGTCGAGCACCAGTTGATCACCGGGGCCGACCGGACGCTTGAAGCGAGCGTTGTCGATTGAGGCAAAATAGTAGAGTTCATTGGGAGACGGTTTGCCCACCATGGTAAATGCCAGGATACCGGTGGCCTGTGCCATCGCTTCCAGGATCAGTACCCCTGGGAACACCGGCTTGGCCGGGAAGTGCCCCTGGAAGATCGGCTCGTTGAACGAGACGTTCTTGATGGCGCGCAGAGTTTTGCGCTCATCGCTGATCTCGTAGTTTTCCACCCGATCCACCATCAGGAACGGATAACGGTGGGGCAGCAGATCCATGATTTCCTGGATACCCAGGCTCTTCTTTTCAGTAGTCAAAACAGTACCCTATACCAATCGTGATTATTCTTGATCCAGCTTCTTCTCAAGCTTGCTTAACCGCTTGTGCATCTCTTCGATACGCATCACCCGGGCGGCGGTCTTGCGCCACTCTTTATTGGTTTGCAGAGGGATGCCGGAAGAGTAGACACCGGGCTCGGTAATGGGTCGCATCACCATGGCCATACCGGTAACGGTGGCCTGGTCGCAGATCTCCATATGCCCGTTAAAGACGGAAGCGCCGCCAATGATACAGTATTTGCCGACCTTGAGACTACCAGCCATCACGGTGGAACCCGCCACGGCGGTGCCGTAACCGATCTCCACGTTGTGGGCGATCTGGCACTGGTTGTCGATGATGACGTTGTCAGCGATGCGGGTATCTTCCAGCGCACCGCGGTCAATGGTGGTACAGGCACCGATCTCGACCCGGTTGCCAATGGTCACACCGCCGAGCTGGGGGATCTTGATCCACTCGCCACGCTCGTTGGCATAACCGAAACCATCGGCGCCGATCACTGTGCCGGATTGAACCAGACAGTCGGTGCCCATGGTCACATTGTGATAGAGGGTGACGTTGGCCCACAGCCGGGAGCGGGCTCCCAGCCGGGTATTTTTGCCAACAAAACAGCCCGGACCAATGCGTACATCGTCACCCAGCACGACGCCGGATTCGATCACTGCATTGGCGCCGATGGCCACTCTCTCGCCCAGTTGCACGTCAGCCGCGATAACGGCGCTCGGATGGATATCCGTGGCCGGCTGCGGGGTGGTGTCCAGCAGTTGGGCTACCCGGGCAAAGCCCACATAGGGGTCTTTGAGCACCAGGGCATTGGTGGGACAAAATGGCAGATCCGCTTCGGTAATGAGCACGGCGGTCGCCTTGCTCTGCTCCAGATAGTGCCGGTACTTCTTGTTGGACAGGAAGGTAATATCCCCCTCCCCGGCCTTTTCCAGTGTCGCTACCTTGCGGATTTCCAGGGTTCCGTCGCCATGGACCTGGGCCCCCAGTTGCTGGGCCAGCTGTGCGAGAGTGAATGCCATCAATTAGTTGCTCTTGCTTACCTGAGAAATAACCTGGCCGGAGATGTCCAGCTTGCTGGCGGCATACGGGGCGGCATTGCGCTCCAGCACCAGATCGTAACCATTGCTCTTGGCGATGGAATCGATGGCAGCCTGCACCTTGGTCAGGATCTTGTTGCGCTCTTCGGACTGACGGCGGCCGTTGTCCTGCTCAAAGGCTTGACGCTTCTGGTTGAACTCCATCTGCAGCTTGGCCAGCTTCTCCTGGTTCTGCTTCTTCTGCTCGGCGCTCATGAAGGCTTCATCCTTGCGGAACTTCTCGACCAGCTTCTGGCCTTCCTGTTCCAGCTTCTGCAGCTCACGCATGCGCGGCTCGAATTCACCTTTCAGCTTGGCTGCAACGGCTTCACGCTGGGGCAGCTTTTGGAAGACTTCGCCCATATCCACCACGGCGATCTTGGTCTCAGCGAAGGCAGAACCCATGCCGGCAGCCATCAGTGCAAAGCTCAAACCAGCTACTTTCAACGCTTTATTCACACTTACTCCTTGTTCCCTCATGGCGAGGGCTACCTGATTTACCCGATTATGCAAGCGGCGTTAGGACCGTCTTGTTACCTGGTGAGGCACGCATACCGCGCGTCCCATCATTGAAGACCCCCACCGCATGGGTGGGGGCGAAACTCTGCTTAGAAAGTACGACCGATGTTGAAGGAGAAGAACTCGGTGCGATCCCCTTCATATTTCTTGATCGGCTTGGCCAAGGCGAACACCAGCGGCCCCATCGGCGAGAGCCACTGCAGGGAGACACCGGCAGAGACCCGGATATTGCCCGGGTTGGAGTAGTCCTGGCTCAGATAGTTGCAATCAGAACCGGCGGCGCAAGGATATGCTCCGTTGGCAAAATCGGTGCTCCAGACGGTACCTGCGTCCATAAAGACGGTGGAACGGATCTGCGGACGATAGGTCTCGGAGACGAACGGGGTCGGGAAGACCAGCTCCAGTGAAGCGACGGCCAGAGCGTTACCACCCACCGAGGTGTCGGAACCTTCGTAGTAGCCAGTTTCACACGGCTGAGAACCCGTGCAACTACCAGCACCCGGCTTGTTGTAGGTCTTGTAGATCGCCTTGGGACCAATGGTATTGCTCTTGAAACCACGCACCGTATCGAAACCACCGGCATAGTAGTTCTCGAAGAACGGCAGCATGGAGTCATCGCCATAGCCGTTACCGTAGGAGACACGACCCTTGCCGATCATTACCCAACTGTGATCCGCATCGAGCGGGAAGTAGTGGGCATCTTCGGCAGAGAGCTTGTAGTACTGCAGCTCCATGCCCGGCACGGTCACCTTGGCGTTGATACGCTGACGATCGCCAGAAGTCGGGAACATCCCCTTGTTCAGGGTAGAGCGGGTCCAGCCAGCGGTGACATCAACGGTCACAAAGTCGAGGTTGGAACCATCCTGTGAGTAAGCATTCCAGAACTGATCCATCTGTACCGACTGGCGGTTATCATTCCACTGATCCCAGCAGTAGGTATTGCCATCAGTATCCGGATTGTCCTTCAGACACTCCTGATAGTTCTGGGCATTGAATGACGGACGGCTCAGCTTGGTGCTCTCGATACCGGTACTGAAGTCGAGACGGTTGAACTCGTTGACCGGGAAGCCGCTGGAGAGACGGAAACCGATGGTTTCGTTCTCGTAATCGACGATATCGGCATCATCGGCGCGGAACTGGTTGTAGTAGACCCGACCACCCAGGCTGACACCATCCACGGTGAAGTAGGGGTCGTTGTAGCTCAGGTCAACGTTCTTGGAGTAGTCGTTGGTGCTGGCATTGATGGAGACCTTTTTACCGGTACCCATAAAGTTGTCCTGGGAGATCCCCGCCTGCAGGCTCAGACCCGACTCGGTACCGTAACCGATACCGGCATTGATGGAACCCGCTGGCTGCTCCTTGACCTTGAAGTCGAGGTCAACCAGGTCATCGTTGCCCGGCACCCGTTTGGTGTCCACTTCAACGCTCTCGAAGTAGCCAAGGCGGTTGAGACGGCTCTTGGACTGCTCGATATTGTCGGAGGAGAGCCAGGTGCCTTCCATCTGGCGCATCTCGCGACGCAACACCTGATCTTCGGTGGTTGCGTTACCGCTGAAGTTGATGTTGCGCACATAGACACGGGGGCCCGGCTCAACGTTGACGATCAGCTCCACTTCCTTGGTCTTGTCATTGACCTTCGGGAAGGTGACCACTTTCGGATAGGCATAACCGTAACGGCCGAGGAACTTGGAGAGCACCTCTTCGGTATGAGTCACCTGACTGGCAGAGTAGGTGCTGCCGGCAGCAATCGGGATCAATCCCTTCATCTCGCCACTGCGATCGATCAGGTCACCCTTGAGCTGGACGCCGGAGACCTTGTACTGATCCCCTTCCTTGATGTTGAGCGTGACGTAGACGCCCTTCTTGTCGGGGGTCATGGAGACCTGGGTAGACTCCTGCTGGAAGCGGATATAGCCGCGGTCCATGTAGTAGGAGCGCAGGGTCTCGATATCACCGGCCAGTTTCTGCTTCTGATAGCGCTGATCGGCGGTGAAGTTCCACCAGGGCACTTCGTCGCGCAGGGAGAGCTGGGCAATCAGCTTCTCTTCAGGGAAGACGCTGTTGCCGACGATGTTGATCTGCTGGATCTTGGCCGCTTCCCCTTCCACGAAGGTGAACTTGAGGTCGACCCGGTTGCGCGGCAACGGGGTGACGATGGCCTTGACCTTGGCGGAGTATTTACCCACGCCATAGTAGAAATCTTCCAGTCCCTTCTCGAGGGAAGTGAGTACGGTGCGATCCAGCGGATCACCCACACGAATACCGGAGGACTCCAGACTCTGGGTCAGTTGCTCCTCTTTGATATCCTTGTTGCCGGCAAACTCGATGCTGGAGATGGTTGGACGCTCCTTGACCATCACCTGCAGCACCTGGCCATCACGGTAAACCTTCACATCCTCGAAGTTACCCGAGGCATAGAGCTTTTTGATGGCGCTGGCCAGAGCCACGGAGTCGACGGTATCACCGACCCGGATCGGCAGGTTCAACAGTGCGGCACCCAGGGTCACCCGTTGCAGACCTTCGACCTGGATATCTTGCACCACAAAAGAGGCAGGGGCCGCCTGGGCCAGGAAACTGGCACCCAGCAGGCAACTCAACACCAATGCTTTTTTAACAGCCATTTTGTTCTTATGTGTCCTTGTTGATGCTCTGGCCTCAGAGGCGAGCGAAATCGTTAAACAGCGCAATGCCCATCAATAACATCAGAATGGCGGCACCGATCCTGAAACCCACTTCCTGTATTTTCTCTGATACCGGCTTGCCGGTGACCGCTTCGATCAGGAAATAGACCAGATGGCCACCATCAAGCACCGGCAGGGGGAACAGATTGATAATCCCCAGATTGACGCTGATCAGCGCCAGAAAACTCAAGAAATAGACCAGACCATAGTCGGCACTGCTGCCGGCGCCCTTGGCAATGGAGATGGGGCCACTCAGGTTGTCCAGCGACACGATGCCACCAATCAACTTGCCAATCATGTCAAAGGTGAGCGTGATCAGGCTCCAGGTTTTGTCCGCGCCATGCCACAGCGCCTGCAAAGGCCCATACTGTAACAGAATTCGATATTCATCCGGTAATGGAACCAGTTGCGGTGAGAGACCGACGAATCCCACCAGCTTGCCCTGCACCTTGCGGCTATCCGGGGTCAGGGTCACGTTGAGATCACTGTTGTTGCGCTCAACCACCACTTGAAGGGGTTCGCCCGGTGCCTGCTGCACCAGTTCGACAAACTGGGCCCACGCGGTAATAGGCTGATCGCCGACCTGTTTGATACGGTCACCGACCTGCAGCCCCGCCTTTTCACTGGCACTCTTGGCCACCACTGCAGCCACGACTGGCAGCACTTTGCCACTCAGGGGGACGATCCCCAAGCTGCCGATAGGCGACTCTTTATCCGGATCGAAGGTCCAGCCGGTCAGCGACAAGGTTTTATCGGTGGCATAGCTGGTATTGGGTGCCTGCACCTTGAGAGTCACTGCATCATCACCCAGATGACTTATAAGAGCGTAGGTGACGCTCTCCCAGTCACCGGTCAGCTCATCGCCGACCCCGACAATCTCCATCCCGGGCAGCACACCCGCCTCGGCCACGATGGATGCCGGACGCACTTCACCGATCACCGGCTTGACGCTCGGCACCCCGATGATAAACATCAGCCAGAGGGCAAACAGGGCAAAGACGAAGTTGGCCATGGGACCTGCGGCGACAATCGCCATCCGCGCCCAGACACTCTTGTGGTTGAAGGCATACTGCTCGTCACCGGGCTTGAGTTCATCGACCCGGCCATCGAGCATCTTGACGTAACCACCGAGCGGGATCAGCGCCAGCACATATTCGGTGCCATCTTTACCCATCCGGCGCCAGATCGCCTTGCCAAAACCGATGGAGAAGCGCTCAACCTTGACGCCACAACGACGGGCCACCCAGAAGTGACCAAACTCGTGCACCGCGACCAGCAGGCCCAGCGCAACAACAAAAGCACCGATATTCCACAACACACCGCCCATCAGCCAAGCTCCTCAATCAAAGTGTGAGCACGGGCTCTTGCCGCACCGTCCAGGGCAAACAGATCATCGAGCGAGCCGACGGCGCTGCTCTCCAGCGCCAGCATCACTGCCTCGTTGATCCGGGCAATATCCATAAAACCGATGCGCCCGGCCAGGAAGGCGGCAACCGCCTCCTCGTTGGCCGCATTGAGCGCAGTGGTCGCCGCTTGTCCCTTCTGGCAGGCATTGATGGCCAGCGCCAGACAGGGGTAGCGATCATAATCAGGCCGGATAAAGCTGAACTCTCCGACACTGAAGAAATCCAAAGGTTCCACACTGGAGGGGATGCGATTGGGATAAGCCAGCGCATGGGCGATGGGGGTACACATATCCGGATTGCCAAGCTGGGCCAGCACGGAGCCATCCTTATACTGCACCATGGAGTGGATCACCGACTGCGGGTGGATCACCACCTGGATCTGCTCGGGCGCCGCATTGAACAACCAGCGCGCCTCGATGTACTCCAGCCCCTTGTTGATCATGGTGGCGGAGTCGACCGAAATCTTGGCCCCCATCGACCAGTTGGGATGAGCGATGGCCTGCGCCGGCGTCACCTTCGCCAGCTCGCTGATCTCGGTGTAACGGAACGGACCGCCGGAACCGGTCAGCAAAATCTTGCTGATCCCCGCCGCCGCCAGATCGCAAAAACCGGGCTGGCGCTGCACGGCAGTCGGCAGACACTGGAAGATCGCATTGTGTTCGCTGTCGATGGGTAGCAGCTCGGCGCCATGCTCGCGCACGGCCTCCATGAAGAAAGCACCGGACATCACCAGCGCCTCCTTGTTGGCCAGCAAAATACGCTTTCCGGCACGAACCGCAGCCATGGTCGGGGCCAGTCCGGCCGCCCCCACAATGGCGGCCATCACGCTATGGGCGTCGGGGTGAGCGGCAACCTCGCAGAGGGCTGCTGCACCAGACATGACCCGGGTCGCACTGCCGTGCGCTTTCAGACGGGCAGCCAGTTCACGGGCGGCATCCTCATCGACCATCACGGCAAAACGGGGGGAGAATTCGAGGCAGTCCCGCAACATGGCATCCACGTTGCGGGCGGCGGTCAACGCCAATACTTGCCAACTGCCCGGGTTATGGCGCAGCACTTTCAAGGTACTCTGACCAATGGAGCCAGAGGCCCCCAGAATAACCAGTGACTTGTGCATCAAAACTCCTGACTGAGTAGCAGATAACTGAGCAGAAACACCGGCAGGGCGGCGGTCAGGCTGTCGATCCGGTCGAGAATGCCGCCATGACCCGGCAACAGGGTGCCGGAGTCCTTGATGCCCGCCTCGCGCTTGAACATGCTTTCGGTCAGATCGCCGAGTACGGAGGCTAGCACCGCCAGCAGAGAGCAAAACAGCACGGTGATCATCTTGGCAGGAACAAATCCCATCGACCAGGTGACGCCGATGGCCAGCAGGCTGGCGGTAAAGAGCCCACCGCACATCCCTTCAATGGTTTTGCCCGGACTGACGGCCGGTGCCAGCTTGTGTTTACCAAACGCCCTGCCAAAAAAATACGCGCCAGAATCTGCCGCCCAGACCAGCCCCATGACGAAGAGCAGGATCCAGGCTCCCATCATGGGGTCATGGTAAAAGTTGTAACCACGAATGGCGACCAGCGACCAGAAGAAGGGAACCAGGGTCACCAGACCAAACAGGGACTTGAGCCAGATTGACTCCTTCCACAGCTTGGCGCTCTGGGGATAGCGCAGCACCAGCAGCAGACCCAGCAGCCACCAGCTTACCGCGGTCCAGAGCACGCCCATCACCAGCGGATGCAGATGGGGAGTCCAGAGCTGCTCCACCGGCAACCAGAACAGGCTTGCCCCGAGCAACAGGCAGAATACGATGGGTAACCATTGTTGCGGGGCGGCAGAGACAAAGCCGCTCCATTCACGGCTGGCCAGCAAAAAGACCAGCGCAGCCAACAGGGCAAAAAACTTCAATGGCAGAAAGAAAAGCGCCCCCAATACCAGGGGGATCAACATCAAAGCAGTAATAATTCGTTGTTTTAGCAAAAGAAACCTCTCTCTTGGGAGCGGGGTTTAGCCGGTCTGCTGCTCGGCGATCAATTCCCGGATCTGTTCACCCGTGCAGCCGAAGCGGCGTTCGCGGGCAACAAAGGAGGCAACGGCCTCACTGAACTCGGCCTCGTTGAAATCGGGCCACAACACCGGGGTAAAGTAGAGCTCGGCATAGGCGAGCTGCCATAATACAAAGTTGCTGATGCGATGGTCACCACCGGTGCGGATCAGGAGGTCCACCGGCGGCAGGTCGGCCATACACACTTCGCGACCAAGCATGGATTCATCGATGTCATCGGCGGCCAGTTCACCGGCAACAACCGCGCGGGCCAGCTTGCGAGCCGCCTGAGCGATATCCCACTGGCCGCCATAGTTGGCCGCAATATTCAGGGTCAATCCCTTGTTATTGGCGGTCAAGGCTTCCGCCTTGGCGATTTTGGCCTGCAACCGATCACTGAAGCGAGCGGTATCGCCAATCACCCTGAGCCGGATCCCGTGACTGTGAAGTTTGTTCACCTCGCGGCCCAGCACGGTAATGAACAGCTCCATCAAGGCGCTGACTTCCCCTTCCGGACGACGCCAGTTTTCGCTGGAGAATGCAAACAGGGTCAATGCCTCGATCTTGGCTCGCGCAGCAAAGGTAACGGCCTCGCGCACTGACTTGACGCCCGCCTTGTGGCCATAAACCCGCATCTTGCCTCGGTTCTGGGCCCAGCGACCGTTACCATCCATGATGATGGCGACGTGACGGGGTAAAGACGAGTTGGCACAATCACCCAACGCAGCCAAAAGCGACATGGTTTTCTCCCACAAAGACAAAAGCGCCGTGCAGGGGCACTACACGGCGCTCGTAATATACCTTTCAGACGGTTAGATTTCCATTAGCTCCTTCTCCTTTACGGCAAGGGCCTCATCGACCAGCTTGATGTAGGAGTCAGTCAGTTTCTGGATCTCTTCCTGGGCGCGACGGTCGTCGTCTTCGGAGATCTCTTTGTCCTTCAGCAGCGCTTTCAGGTCGGCGTTGGCATCGCGGCGAATGTTGCGCACGGCAACACGGGCGTTTTCCGCTTCGGCACGGACGATCTTGGTCAGGTCGCGACGGCGCTCTTCGGTCAGCGGCGGCAGCGGCACGCGCAGGGTCTGGCCATTGCTGGAGGGGTTCAGGCCCAGATCGGAGGTCAGGATCGCCTTCTCTACCGCCTGGATCATGGAGCGGTCAAAAATGGAGATGGAGAGGGTGCGAGCATCTTCTGCCACGACGTTGGCCAACTGTTTCAGCGGAGTGGCAGCACCGTAATACTCAACCTGGATGCCGTCGAGCAGGCTCGGGTGAGCACGGCCAGTACGGATCTTGGACATCTGGGTCTTGAGTGATTCGACACTCTTGCCCATACGCTCCTTGGCGTCGTTTTTAATCTCGTTGATCACAGCGGTTTTCCTTTTGGCGAACGAGCCGCCATGCGGCTCGCATCTATATTATTTGCTGACGTAATGGATCAGGGTACCTTCCGGCTCACCCATGATAACCCGGCGCAAAGCGCCCGGCTTGTTCATGTTGAACACCCGGATCGGCAGATCATGGTCACGTGCCAGAGTAAAAGCAGCAAGATCCATCACCTTGAGCTCTTTTTCAAGAACTTCATCATAACTCAATTCATGGTACAGCACGGCATCCGGATTCTTGACTGGATCTTCGTTGTATACACCATCAACCTTGGTGGCCTTGAGCACTACATCGGCTTCGATCTCGATCCCGCGCAGGCAAGCCGCAGAATCGGTAGTGAAGAAGGGGTTGCCAGTACCGGCAGAGAAGATCACCACTTTGCCTGCACGCAGCTGGCTGATTGCCTCGGCCCAGCTGTAGGAATCACAAACCCCTTGCAGGGAAATGGCAGACATCAGACGGGCATTCACATAAGCACGATGCAGAGCATCACGCATGGCCAGACCGTTCATCACGGTTGCCAGCATACCCATGTGGTCGCCCACCACGCGGTTCATGCCCGCCTTGGCAAGACCGGCACCACGGAACAGGTTGCCGCCACCGATGACCAGACCGACCTGAACACCCAGCTCAACCAGCTCTTTGATCTCTTGGGCCATCCGCTCCAGCACTGCCGGATCAATGCCGAAACCCTCGGATCCTTGCAGGGCTTCACCACTCAACTTCAGAAGAACACGTCTGTATGCAGGTTTGGGATTGGTACTCATGTCACTGATTCCTGGTCATATAAAGACCGCGACATAAGTCGCGGTCTGGGGAAACGGAAAAACCGGTTCGATTAGGCCTTTTGAGCGGCCGCGATTTGGGCTGCAACTTCAGCAGCGAAATCGGTCTCTTGCTTCTCGATGCCTTCGCCCACTTCGAAACGGGTGAAGGAGACAACGTCAGCGCCTTCTTTCTTCAGCAGCTCGGCAACAGTCATGGAAGGATCTTTCACGAACGGCTGACCAGTCAGGGAAACCTCACCGGTGAACTTCTTCATGCGACCTTCAACCATCTTCTCGGCGATCTCTTTCGGCTTGCCGGAGTTGATGGCGATGTCGATCTGGATTTCGCGCTCTTTGGCAACGACTTCAGCAGATACATCTTCAGGCTTGACGAATTGCGGGCTGTTGGCTGCAACGTGCATGGCCAGATCTTTGGCCAGTTCGTCGGAACCACCGGTCAGCTTGGTGATAACACCGATGCGGGAACCGTGAACGTAGGTGCCCAGGTTGTCACCTTCAACCAGCATCACGCGACGCAGGTTCATGTTCTCACCGATCTTGGCGATCAGGTTGGTGATGGTCAGCTCTACGGATTCGCCGTTGCCAAAATCAGCGGCTTTCAGCGCATCAACGTCTGCGATCTTCTGGGTAGCTGCGATCTCGACGATCTTCTGACCCATGGCCAGGAAACCGGCATCCTTGGAAACGAAGTCAGTCTCGCAGTTCAGCTCGATCATGACGGCAACGTTGCCTTCGGTACGGGCGAAAATCACACCTTCAGCGGCGATACGGCCAGCTTTCTTGGCGGCTTTGGCCTGACCGGATTTACGCATGTTCTCGATGGCCAGCTCGATATCGCCGTTGGCCTCTTCCAGTGCTTTTTTGCAATCCATCAT
The DNA here is from genome assembly GCF_049174875.1 of Aeromonas sp. 600948. Classification (NCBI taxonomy): domain Bacteria; kingdom Pseudomonadati; phylum Pseudomonadota; class Gammaproteobacteria; order Aeromonadales; family Aeromonadaceae; genus Aeromonas; species Aeromonas sp. 600948. The sequence goes on along the minus strand of NZ_JAAKTY010000012.1, from coordinate 72,877 downwards.
GCCAGCGGCGGTGCGCTCGCGCAGTTCTTTTACCAGGGCGGCAGAAATGTTTGCCATGTCCAGTATCCTCGGTCTTGAATTGACAAGAAACAGGGGCCACAAGGGCCCCTGCTAACCAATTACATCAGCTTGGTTAATAAGGGCTTTGCAGACCTTATCAATTACTCAGCTTCAACGAAGCCATCTTGTTCGGCTTGAACAACGATGTCCTGCTCGCGAGCTTCCAGTACGGTGTCAGCAGCAGCATTCAGGTACAGCTGTACGGCACGGATAGCGTCGTCGTTACCCGGGATGACGTAATCAACGCCGTCCGGGTTGGAGTTGGTATCAACGATGGAAACTACCGGGATACCCAGGTTGTTGGCTTCTTTGATAGCGATGTGCTCGTGGTCGGCATCGACAACGAACAGAACGTCAGGCAGGCCGCCCATGTTCTTGATACCACCCAGGCTCTTCTCCAGCTTTTCCATTTCGCGAGTACGCATCAGCGCCTCTTTCTTGGTCAGCTTCTCGAAGGTACCGTCCTGGCTCTGGGTTTCCAGATCTTTCAGGCGCTTGATGGACTGACGAACGGTTTTCCAGTTGGTCAACATGCCGCCCAGCCAGCGGTGGTTAACATAGAACTGGTCGCAACGCTCAGCGGCTTCTTTTACGGCTTCAGACGCGGCACGCTTGGTACCTACGAACAGTACCTTGCCTTTCTTGGCAGCTACGGAGCTGATGAAGTTCATGGCATCGTCAAACATCGGAACGGTTTTTTCCAGGTTGATGATGTGAACTTTGCTGCGGGCACCGAAGATGTAGGATTTCATTTTCGGGTTCCAGTAACGAGTCTGGTGACCGAAGTGAACGCCGGCTTGCAGCATGTCGCGCATAGAAACTTTAGCCATTTTATACCTCTATATTGGGGTTAGGCCTCCACACATCCCATATAACCGACCCGTTAAGGCACCCCGGCATATGTGTCGATGTGTGTGTGTTGTTTAAGTAAGGGTGATGAAATCGGGACGCAAGTTCCCCATTCCGGCGCGCTTTATACCATAACTTTGTTCAGGACACCACCGGCCGACACCCTAAACAGGTGTAAATATGGATCCCGCCAGAAGATGCTGCGACGCTGATTTGACGTTGTGATGACAATCACACTGGAAGTACGCGGGGGTTGCGGATAAAATTTTGCCCTGATTGCAAACGCATCTATTTTTCATTACCTGTCCTGTCTGCCTTCGCAGGCCCAGCGGCAGGCCGCAAGAGAGATCCCATGTCCATTAAAATCAAGACACCGGAAGAGATTGAAAAGATGCGCGTTGCCGGCCAATTGGCCGCCGATGTGCTGGTCATGATTGCGCCCCATGTCAAAGCTGGCGTCACCACTGACGAACTGAACACCCTCTGCCACGACTATATTGTCGACGTACAACAGGCGGTTCCAGCTCCGCTCAACTACCACGGCTTCCCCAAATCCATCTGCACCTCGGTGAACGATGTGATCTGCCACGGTATCCCGAATCACAAGAAGCTGCGCGATGGCGACATCATCAACCTGGATATCACCGTCATCAAGGATGGCTACCACGGCGATACCTCGGCCATGTTCATCGTGGGTGAAACCACCCCGCTGCGCCGCCAGCTCTGCAAGGTTGCGCAAGAGAGCCTCTACGCTGCCATCAAGAAGGTGCGCCCGGGTGCCTGCATCACCGAGATTGGCGCAGTGATCCAGCCCATCGTCGAGAAGGCCGGTTTCTCCGTAGTGCGTGACTACTGCGGTCACGGCATCGGCGCCGAGTTCCACGAAGAGCCGCAGATCCTCCACTACCGCAACAGTGGCAAGCTGGAGCTGAAAGCGGGCATGTGCTTCACCATCGAGCCGATGGTCAACAGCAAGAAGTATCACTGCAAGGTCAATCCGAAGGATGGCTGGACCGTGACCACCAAGGATGGCGGCGACTCCGCCCAGTGGGAACACACCCTGCTGGTGACCGATGATGGCTGCGAGGTGCTCACCCTGCGCCCCGATGACACTATCGACCGCTTCATCAAACACAGCTAACATCGAACCCCGGCCCTTGTTAAAAGCGCCGGGGTTTTTACTTCTGTTTCAGCCGTTTGCCTGCCACTGTGTGTGAGATGCCATGGACGCCAGCCTGCTTTCCCCCCATTTGTTACCCGATGACCAGCTCACTCGCGACAACTGCAAAGAGTACCTGAGCCGCTTTCTCGGCTGGCTGCACGCCCGTTTCGATGCCGGTGACAACATCATCGAGCTGGTTGCCACCCGCTCCGAATACATGGATCAGCTGCTCTGCCGGCTGTGGCAGAAGTTCAGCTTTGACAAGAGCGATTTGACCCTGATCGCGGTAGGGGGCTATGGCCGTGGCGAGCTGCACCCCCACTCCGACATCGACCTGCTGATCCTCTATGATGGCGACGAACTGGACGAGGTGTTGGGACTGCGCATCGGCGAGTTCATCACCTTGCTGTGGGATCTCAAGCTGGAGGTGGGTCAGGCGGTGCGCAACGTGGCGGAGTGCCTCGAGCAGGGGCGCGCCGATATTACGGTAGCAACCAACCTCATCGAGGCCCGCTACATCACAGGTCGCCAAGAGGGCTTCCAGCAGCTCAAGGAGGCCACCGGCCCCCAGTACTTCTGGCCGAGCGAAGCCTTCTTTCGCGCCAAGCGCCAGGAGCAGGCGGAGCGTCATCAGCAGTTTCTCGGCACAGCCTACAAGCTGGAGCCGGATCTCAAGAGCAATCCGGGCGGCCTGCGGGATATTCAAACCCTCGCCTGGGTCGCCCGCCGCCACTTCGGCGCCACTACCTTGTTCGAGATGACCAGCCACGGCTTTCTCAACCGCGCCGAGTATCGTGAGCTGCTCGACTGCCAGAATTTTCTCTGGAAGGTGCGTTTCGCCCTGCACATGGCCATCAACAAGGGGGATAACCGCCTGCTGTTCGATCGCCAGCGCACCGTGGCCCAGATGTTGGGGTTCGAAGGGGAAGGCAACACTCCGGTCGAGCAGATGATGAAGCGCTTCTACCAGACGGTGCGGCGGGTCTCCGAGCTCAACGAGATGCTGCTGCAGCTGTTTGACGAAGCGATCCTCGGCAACACCGCCATGGATGTGCGCCGCCTCTCCGACGAGTTCCAGCTCCGTGGCCGCCTCATCGATGCGGTGGATGCGGAGCTGTTTAGCCGTGAACCGGCCGCTATCCTGCGCCTCTTCTATCAGATGGCCCAACACCCCGAGATTGCGGGTATCCACTCGGCCACCCTGCGCCAACTGCGCGAGGCGCGCCGCAAACTCAACTGCTGGTTGCAGGACTTGCCTGACTGCCGTCGCCTCTTTATGGCACTGCTGCGCCACCCCAACGGCATCGGCCTGCCGCTCACCCTGATGCACAAATACGGCATCCTCGCCGCCTATCTGCCGCAGTGGAACCTCATCGTCGGCCAGATGCAGTTCGACATGTTCCACGCCTACACGGTGGATGAGCACACCCATCGGCTACTCAAGAACATTCACCAGTTTCCCAATCCGGCCAGTCGCCAGAGCCACCCGCTCTGCCACGAGGTCTTCACCCGGCTGCGCAAACCGGAGCTGCTCAGCATCGCCGCCCTGTTCCACGACATAGCCAAGGGACGGCGCGGCGATCACTCGGAACTCGGCGCCGTCGATGCGCTGGAGTTCTGCCAGCTGCACGGTCTGGATCGCTACGAGAGCCGACTGGTCGCCTGGCTGGTGCGCCACCATCTGCTGATGTCGGTCACCGCCCAGCGCCGCGATATCTACGATCCCGACGTGGTCACCGACTTTGCCCAGAAGGTGCGCGACGAGCAGCATCTCGACCTGCTCTACTGCCTTACCGTGGCCGATATCTGCGCCACCAATGACACCCTGTGGAACGACTGGAAGGGCACCCTGCTGCGGGAGCTCTACTTCGCCACCCAGAAGGCGCTGCGCCAGGGGTTGGAGAACCCGCCCGACATGCGGCTGCGCATTCGCGAAAACCAGCGTCAGGCCAAGCAACTGCTGGCGCAACGGGATGTATCGGAAGAGGCAATCAACCTGCTCTGGGCCGATTTCAAGGCCGACTACTTCCTGCGTCACAGCCCGGAGCAGATCGCCTGGCACTGCCGCCACATCATTGAGCATGGTGACAATCCGGCTCCGCTGGTGATCATCGGCAAACACCCTACCCGCGGCGGCAGCGAGGTGTTTATCTACTGCCGCGATACCCCGAATCTGTTTGCCACCGTGGCCTCGGCGCTGGATCAGAAGAACCTCAACATCCACGACGCCCAGATCATGAACTCGCGCAGCAACTATGTGCTCGATACCTTCGTGGTGCTGGAGCCGAGCGGCGAACCCATCAGCCCCAACCGCACCGCCACCATCAAGAAGGCGCTGGAGAAGGCGCTTCAGGAGCCGGGCAAGCTGGTGCTGCGCAACAAGCCGCTGTCGCGGCGCCACCGCCAGTTCAGCGTGCCGACCCGGGTGGTCTTCCTGCCCCGCTCTTCGCCCACTAAAGGGGAGAGCCGTCACACCCTGATGGAGCTGACTGCCCTCGATACTCCCGGCCTGCTGGCGCGGATCGGTGCCGTTTTCCAGCAGTGTGGACTGTCGCTGCACGCCGCCAAAATTGCCACTTTCGGTGAGAGGGTCGAGGACTTTTTCAGCCTGACCAGCCTCGATGGCGAGCCATTGACCGCCGAGCAGCAAAAACAGCTCGAAGAGCGACTGGTACACCAGCTCAATCCCCAGCAGTCGGTACTTGATTAAGCGAAGAGTGATTCGAAAGAGGCTGATTGTCGGGCGTTTTTTGCCATACCAAACAATTGGTTGGCGCACACCGGATGAAGAAATGGCCGCTGGCTGGAAGAATTCCGGTCAACCCCTTAAAAACAGTCGGAAAAGTGTGATACAACAAACAGAATTTTTTAAAGGAAACCTGTCATGACCGAGTTGCAACAGATCATTGAAGCGGCCTTCGAGCGCCGCGACACCATTACTCCGGGCTCCGTGGATAGCGCCACCAAGTCCGCCATCCTGCAAGCCATCGACCTGCTGGACTCCGGCAAGGGGCGGGTTGCCGAGAAGATCGCCGGTGAGTGGGTTGTCCATCAGTGGTTGAAGAAAGCGGTACTGCTCTACTTCCGCATCAACGACAACGGCATCATCAAGGGCGACGATGCCCAGTACTACGACAAGGTTCCCCTCAAGTTCTCCAACTACACCGCCGAGCAGTTCAAGGAAGCGGGTGTGCGCGTGGTGCCGCCGGCAACAGCCCGCAAAGGCTCTTTTATCGCCCCCAATACCGTGCTGATGCCCTCCTATGTCAACATCGGCGCCTTCGTTGACGAAGGTACCATGGTCGATACCTGGGCCACTGTCGGCTCTTGCGCCCAGATCGGTAAGAACGTCCACCTCTCCGGCGGCGTCGGCATCGGCGGCGTACTGGAACCGCTGCAGGCCAACCCGACCATCATCGAAGACAACTGCTTTATCGGTGCCCGCTCCGAAGTGGTTGAAGGGGTCATCGTCGAGGAAGGTTCCGTCATCTCCATGGGCGTCTTTATCGGCCAGTCCACCCGCATCTATGACCGTGAAACCGGCGAAATCCACTACGGCCGCGTACCGGCTGGCTCCGTAGTCGTCTCCGGCTCCCTGCCCTCCAAGTGCGGCAAATACAGCCTCTACGCGGCGGTGATCGTCAAGAAGGTGGATGCCAAGACCCGTGCCAAAGTCGGCATCAACGCCCTGCTGCGCTCCATCGACGAGTAATCAGCATTGCTGTGATGAAAGGGCGCCTGATGGCGCCCTTTTCATTTTGGCGCCCCTGTCACAGGCAAGCCATGAGGCATCGGTTAAGATGGATGGGACAGGATCGTTTCAAACCGAGGAAGCCTGATGTACGAGAATCTGAAGAGCCTGGGGATCCAGGATCCCACCTCAGTGGACAGCTATACCCTGCGCCAGGAGGCCAACCACGACATCCTCAAGATCTACTTCAAAAAGCAGAAGGGCGAGTTCTTCGCCAAGAGTGTCAAATTCAAGTATCCCCGCCAGCGCAAGACCATGCTGGTCGACTCCGGTACCCATGAGTACAAGGATGTCACCGAGATCAACGCCAACCTCAAGTATGTGGTGGATGAGCTGGACAACCTGACCCAGGGCGTTCATCAGCAGGCCGACCCGGACATCAAGCAGAAGATCCTGCGCGACCTGCGCCATCTGGAAAAAGTGGTGCAGAACAAGATCAGCGAAATCGAGCGGGATCTGGAGAAACTCTAACCCCCCCGACTCGACAAAAGAGCGCACAGGTGGCGCTCTTTTTATTGGCTGACTTTATATGGGTTTATCTGGTGATGACGTGCGATAAGGCGCCGCGAGGCACACCAGCAGTTGTGCCGACAGAGGGCATCCCGTTACATATCGCCCCTTGGGCAACGAGACTCCTGCCGAGATCGATCTACAGCGACTCGCACGCTCCATAACCACAAATAGCAAGAGGGAGGCTTTCGCCTCCCTCTTAAAACACGCTGATATTCAGGCAACAGAATTAGTTGCTCTTCATCCAGATGTCCATGTCGGTTTTCAGGTTGTCGGACTTGGTACCGAAGATGGCTTGAACGCCGGAACCAGCCACTACCACACCGGCAGCACCCAGTTTCTTCAGACCAGCCTGGTCAACTTTGGCAACATCTTTCACGCCAACACGCAGACGGGTGATGCAGGCATCCAGAGAAGCGATGTTCTCTTTACCACCGAAGGCGGCAACCAGAGCAGCAGACATCTCGTCTTTGCCTTGGCCAACGGCCTCTTCAGCAGTCTCGTCTTCACGACCCGGGGTTTTCAGGTTCATGGCACGGATAACGAAGCTGAATACGACGTAGTAGATGGCCGCGTAAACCAGACCCAGACCTACCAGCAGCAGCATGTTGTCGGCACGCGGCGATTGCACCACGAAGTCGATGAAGCCGTTGGAGAAGGTGTGACCGTGTACGATACCCAGAGAGTTGGTCAGCACATAAGCCAGACCAGCCAGTACAGCGTGGATTGCGTACAGAACCGGAGCGATGAACAGGAAGGAGAATTCAATCGGCTCGGTGATACCGGTCAGGAAAGAGGTCAGGGCAGCAGAGGCCATGATACCAACGATCTTGGCACGGTTTTCCGGCTTGGCAGCGTGAGCGATGGCGAATGCAGCAGCAGGCAGACCGAACATTTTGAACAGATAGCCACCAGCCAGCTGACCGAAGCCGTTACCGGCAGCGCGGGACGCGTCATCAGCAGTCAGGAAGCAGGTCATGATACCGTGAACAGTCTCACCGGCACCGTTGACACAGGTACCAGCCTGATAGAAGAACGGTACGTTCCAGATGTGGTGCAGACCGAACGGGATCAGGGAGCGCTCAACCACGCCGTAGATACCGAAGGCCAGTACCGGGTTCTGGTTGGCGGCCCAGTCAGAGAAGGCACCGATAGCACCACCCACTGGCGGCCAAATCACGGACAGGATCACACCCAGACCGATGGAGAGGAAACCGGTAATGATGGGTACGGCACGCTTGCCCGCGAAGAAGCCCAGATACTCTGGCAGCTGGATCTTGTAGAAACGGTTGAAGGCCCAGGCAGCGATACCACCGGCCAGGATACCACCCAGCACGCCGGTTTCGATGGTTTCAACACCCATCACAGGCGCCATGACCTTCAGGGTGGCGACCATGATGCCGTAGCCAACGATGGCTGACAGGCCGGATACGCCGTCGTTATTGGTAAAGCCCAGAGCAACACCCACTGCAAACAGCAGGGCCATCTGGCCAAATACGGAACCACCGGCTTGCTCCATCAATTGGGAGACAATTTCCGGCATCCAGCTGAAGTGGGCAGCACCCACCCCCAGCAGAATACCTGCGACTGGCAAGACTGATACTGGCAGCATCAGCGCCTTACCAACCTTTTGCAGATTAGAGAAAGCATTTTTGAACATTGTGTGCGCTCCTGAATGGATTGTCGTCCCTGAACGATCTATCTGGATGAAATAAGCACTAATTCATTCAGATATCTTCGAGTCGGGCTTGTTTATTTTGACCATCAGAATATAACCCAGCAGGTCATAAATTGCTGCTTTCGAAGGCGGGGGAATATTGAATTTGGAGGGAAGATCACAACTTGTTTAGCGGCTAAAAAACGCCTCTAATATGAGTTAATAATCCGCATTATTACTTTATTACAAAGACATATAAATAGCAGTTTCACTTTGTATTTTAATAATGCTATTTACATCGAAAAGAAACCAATTGTAACCAAGCGTAACGGAGTTACTTTTATTTATTACAGTCTACCGATTAAAAAGGCCTCCAACAAGGGAGGCCTCAACAAATATATCTGACCAGCAAACGGTCGTATTACTCTATTTTTGCGAGCGCTTGACCGCATCAATAAACACGCTTTTTGCCTTGGTTGAACCGGCCCGCTCGGCCTCGTTCACCAGCTTCATCGCCTTGTCGATATCCCCCGCCTTGACCGCTTTTTCGATCTGGCTCTGGTAGAAGGCTTCTGTTTCACTCAGCATGGCAGGAGCAGGTTTGGCTGCGACCGCAGCTGTTGCAGTTGTGGTAACGGCTGCAGTCGTCGCTATCGCGGCAACCTGCTGACCCTGGCTCATGGCCACCTTATCGGCATATTCGGGTTTGAATACCGCATCAAGACCACTTCCACGGGCCATATCTTTGACTTTGATCTGCACCAAACCCCAAGGGGAGTGCGGGATCACCGGATCCTTGATATCAGGCTCAACGGTACCATTAGCACGAGCAAACGCTTTTGATGGATGAAGGATTGTTGTGCTGCCAGAGAGTTGGTCCGCAGGCGCATAGACGATCATGTATGTTTCGCTGGCCGGGTTGCCAGGCATGCTGCGGTCAACAAAGAGACGCCCTTCGATACGGTCGTTATCGAGCAGGTGAGCAGGCTGATAACTGAATACAGACTCACCCAGTACGCGAGTCACCTTGAACTCGGCATCCAGCATAATGACTTTGGGCACCATCACGGTTTTGCTCACCTGTGATGCCAGGCTAATCGCCAGATTACCGGTGTTGGCCGGCAGGCGATAAGCCGCAAAGTAACTCATCCCCTCATCAAACTGAAAAGTGGGTTGCTTGCCATCGATGGCCAGCAAGGTCTCACCTTCAGGCAAGGGGGCATAACTGAAATCTTTAAACGCCACACAGCAGCTGGAGGCTTTGGCCAACGCTTGCTTGGCTTGATCTGCATCGCTCAAGATAGAGCCATGTTCTTGCAGAGGAACAACCATGTTGCCGGCACAACCGGTTAATAGCGCAGTGATTACGGCTGCAATAGACATCTTTACCCGTTTCATTTTTCTTATCTCCATAATCCGGTGGCCGTGATCCGGCGAAACAAAACTGCCCCCATAAGGGGGCAGTCACTAACTTAACTTAAACTTTTGCTTACCACCAAGCTTCTGCTTGCACACCAAACTGGTAGGTGTCTTTGGAGGTATTGCCTTCGAAGACTTTCTTGTCTTCGTCGTTAGCCAGGTAGGAGGCGAACACACGGATTTCCGGACGGGCCCAGAAGCTGGAACCAGCAGACCAGGCTTGAGCCAGGGTCAGCTTGTAGCCGGCATCTTTGTCTTCGCTGCCATTGGTGGACTTGTTGTTGTCCTTGAAGTAACCGCCTTCAAAGATGGTCTTGTTGAAGTCATCCCACTTGTACATCGGGCGAACAACAACAGACATGGTTTCCCACTTGTCGTTGCCGTCCCACATTTCGTTGCCTACACCGTAAACCAGCTGGTGACCCATCTCCCAGGAGTTGCCCATCGGAACAACGCCCCAGTTGATGATACGGAAACCGTCAGCACCGTCTTTGGCTTCAGCGCCGTACCAGGAACCATCGCCATAGAAAGCCATGGTCTTGGAGTAACCTTCGGTACCGTATTGCAGCACGGTTTTGTTGAAACCACCGAGGATGCCAGCGGTCAGTTCAGCAGTCAGCATCACGCCATCTTGCGGATTCTTTTTCAGTGCTTTCTGATCGTTGGTCTCATTGACCAGAGCATAGTCAACGCCCAGTTCCAAGGACGCATCGGTCCACAGCGGGATGCCGGCATAACGCAGATCCAAGGTGTTAACGTTCAGATCTTCATTCTTCTGATAGGTCGGGTTACCGTTGCCATCCACTCCGGTTTGGGTGTACTGGCCAAACACATCGGCAGCGCTGCGATCGTTGCGTACCCATGCGAAAGAAACTTTACCCGGACCAGCCTGGATGCCTTCGATACCAGCACCGGCACCGGAGATGTTCCAGTAGTAGAAGTCGGAGATGTGGATGTCATGGCGTTGATAGTAACGCTTACCAGCCCACAGGGTTGCTTCAGGAGCAAAGTTCAGCAAGCCTTTGGCTTGTACGTTGAACTGACGCAGAGCGAAGTCGGAATCACCATTGCACTGCTTGGCATCGAAGTTACAAACAGTACCGGTACCTTCCCAGTCGTTTGAACCGTTGGAAGCCATGGCAAACATGGAATCAACATAGAAAGTCTTGCCATCTTTGTTGAATACTTCCTGACCCAGTTGCACTTCACCGTAGGTATCATTTTCGTTACCAAGACGGCCAACTTTATTGACGTTGTATTTAACCATGTCGCCGTCGCCGGAAACACCGACGCCGGAGCGGAAATAACCGTGGAAATCTACGGCAAAGGCGGCTTGGGAAGCCAGGGCGGCAGTAACAGCTGCTGCAATCGGGAGCCACTTCATTTTCATTGTCATATTCCTTATTTCCCGCAGTGAGGAGTGTGATCCTGAATATTCAACTTCTTATCACCATGTAATCCTGTCGGTGATAACCGAGGTTGATTATAGGGAGCGTATTTCACGACAAATATGAAGCGACTCACAAAATGGCGACAAATCGCTCGGCAAACGATCGCCACAACAACAACAAGTAAAAAAGCCATTAACCGCGCAATTAAAATCCGAAAAAAAAGAAAAACACACAACAACAGCAACCATGAAAGCGTTATCATTAATTAATTCGCGATAGAACCAAAGTCATTATTTTGTAGTTAGATGACAAAAACATGACTGAGATCGCTTTCAAGATGGAACTTTTATTTGGATGACGGGTCTGCGGTGCGCGTGAAACCATTACGGCAATGGAATGCTAAAAGGGGAAAATACCCCTCCGCCATCAGGGGAAATATGCGTTGCAGAGTGAGATGGTTTTTGTGCAAATAACAATCCCCTGCGACTTAAGGCTCAGGGGATTGATATGGCTCTATTTCAGAGAATATTCAGGGCTGAATATCCCACTTTTTCAGCCAGCTGAGTGCTACCTGTTCGGGTTCATCGTGCACGGTGGCATCCAGCTCCAGCGGGGGCATCACTCGCGTGGCCCCCAACTCTTGCAGCAATCCGTCCAGCCGACGGCCCGCGCCACAAAAATGGTCATAGCTGCTGTCCCCCATGGCAATCAGGGCATAACGCAATCCCTTGAGCCAAGGTGCCTTGTCGGCCAGCTCGCTGGCAAAAGGCTGCAGATTGGGTGGAATATCCCCCTGCCCGGTGGTGGCACTGACCAGCAATAAAAAACGGCCGGGGTCGATGTCCGCCAGCCGTGCTTCTTCGTGCAGAGAACAGTGATGCCCATTGCGTTCCAGCTCATCTGCCAAGGTCTCGGCCACCAACATGGCTGCGCCATAGACAGTTCCTACCACGATATCGATCTGCGCCATTCTCCTCTCCCTGTTTGAGTCACTCTTTTGAGCAACTCTATCAGCAAGCTGGCGTCAGATGCTACCGGTTCAGGGCTGAGGAGCAGGCGCTTAGTAGTCGCTCTCGCTGGCGGGCCAGCCCAGCTCGGCAAACAGGCGCAGCACATCCTGACCGAGCGGAGCCTGGATCCGCATTGGCACCTTGAGCACCGGATGGGTAAAGCTCAGGGTGCGGGCCACCAGCAGCAGCCGCTCGCAACCAAAGTGCTCGCGGAAGAAGCGGTTATGGCGGCCATCGCCGTGGGTGGTGTCGCCCACAATCGGGTGGAACAGATGATCCATATGGCGGCGTAGCTGATGCTTGCGGCCGGTCTTCGGGAACAATCGGACCAGACTGTAACGACTGGTGGGATGCTTCTTGGAGACCGCGTGGGGCAGCTCGACCTGATGCAGGCGCCGGAAAGTGGTGACGGCATCCTGCGCGGGACGATCCGGGTTGCTCATGGCATCGGCAATCTTGTCCAGCTGCTCCTTGAGGGGATAGTCGATCACCCCCTGCTCGGGCGCCCAGCCACGCACCAATGCCAGATACTCCTTGTGCACCTGACGCTGGGTAAAGGCTTCGGTCAGCGCGCGGGCAATCACCGGATCGAGCGCAAACAGCAGCACGCCTGAGGTGGGACGGTCGAGGCGATGCACCGGATAGACATGGCGACCACCGATGAGATCCCGGGTCATCTGCATGGCAAAACGGGTCTCGCCCTTGTCGAGCCAGCTGCGGTGCACCAGCAGACCGGACGGCTTGTTGACCGCCACCAGCCACTCATCCTGATAGAGCAGGGTCAGCTTCAGGTCACTCTCTTCTCGAGTTTGCGCAGGCATCATTGTTCGATCACTTTGCCGGAAAGCAGCAGATCGAAGCGGGCGATCAGGCGCAGCAGCGCTTCTGCCTCGGCCAGATCTTCTTTGTAGACTTCGCTGGCCATGGGATAGAGGGAAACGCTAGTTGGCAGCGGAGCCTGCAACATCACCAGCTGCTCCATGCGCGGGATCAGCACGAACTGCAGCCACTGATCAAAGCTCAGGGTATCGACACAAAAAGGCAGGGTGCTTGCCAGGGCTTCGTCACCGGGATGGTCAGCTTGCCAGCGCTCAAGGCGCTGCAACTCGGCGGTGAGTTCCCCCAACAGGCCAGCTACCAGCAAATATTGATTCATCTCGCTCTCTTCCTTATAACCACAGATTGATCCGCCGACCCGACAGGGTCAGCCAGGATGCCGATACATTCAGTCACGTAGCACCGGCGGTTCAGCCAGCTCGTCGACATACACAGCAGCCAGCGCGGCCTACCGCCTTTAAAAAAGGGCGATACTATACACCTCCCCCCGCATGGCTGCCATGTTGATATCTGCCGCAGCGCACGTCTGCTGCCACTGGCTATCCTCGGCAAGGGCCTTATAATCGGCCCGCATCACCATTAGCCGGATCTCACCATGTCTGTGACGCCTACTGCCATCAATACCTTGACCGAATTTCTGACTCAGGCTGGCACCCAGTTCCAGCTGTTTGACATGGGCCGCCAGGTGCGGCCACTGGCAAGCGACACCTTTGTGCGCATCGAACAGCAGCAGGAGCCCTATCCCTGGCCGCTGCAACAGCACGCCTGGCTCGGTGTACACTTCTTCCAGCCAAGCGAGTCTCGCCACTACCTCTGGTTCCTCAAGTTTGCCCTCGATGAGCGCGGCCTGCTGATGTCAAACGGCCCCAAGCTGTTCATGGATCAGGTGGTGGAGACCCTGGGCTACAAGCTCACCGGCGATCTGGACGAGGAAAAAGCCCAGCGCTTGGCCGACAATCCCTACACCTTCCGCCCGGCGGAGGCCAAGATGGCCAGTCTGCACGCCAAACTGGCGCGCCAGCTGGAACAGGCCCCTTCTGCCTATTACGATGCCCTCTGCCACTATCTGGCCGCCCCCAACGACACTGGTTGGCAGACGCTGGGGCTGCAGGGCTTTGCCGATCTGGCCGAACGACTGCATGATGAGCGCAATCTGGCGCTGATCTGCAAGGCGCTGCCCAAACTGCCGCAAGAGCCGCTCTACGCCCTCTGCCAAAGCCTTGAAAACGCCCCGCTGCCGCCGGCAGTACAAGGCGCCCTGCTTGAGCGGATCGGCAAGGAGCAGGAGTGCGCCGCCCCCAACCCTGAGACCCTGGCCTATCTCTGCCGCGCGATGTCCTCCTGTCCCGGCAGCTCTTTGCGCACCAACAAGCTACTGACCCTGCTGCAAACCCAGCCGAGCCCGGCGCTGCTGCTCGCCATTGCGGGCCGGCTCTGGCCCGACCTGAAAGATGCCAATCTGCTCAGCCACTATCTGGAACAGCTGGCACTGCAACCGACCCAGTTCTTCAATCAGGTTTTTGCCGAGTTGGTCACTTTACCGGCCCTGCGCAATGATATGCTGGCCAGACTGCGTGACCCCGACCGCAGCGATGCGCTGGGCAAGGCCATCGGCCGTCTGTTTGCCTCGGCCTGATCCCTCGCCCCCCCCTCACGCCACTAGGCAACACGGCGGGAAATAGAAAAGGAGATCGGGAGTACCGAGCAGGACTCCCGGTTATCGACATCACGATAAGGAAGCCCGCCTATGGGAGAGATGCTCGGAATTTTGTTGCTGATTGCGATTGCCGGCCTGTTCTGGCTGCAACGCCAACAGGCAGAAGTGGCCTGGCAATACATGCGCCGCTACTGCCAGCACCATGATCTGCAACTGCTGTCGCTGGCCCGCAACCGGCGGGAGCTGGCCCGCAATCCCCTGCGGCTGCTGACCCACTATCAGTTTGAATTCTCCAGCGATGGCGAGAGCCACTATCAGGGCACCCTCAAGATGCAGGGGCTGCACGTCGTAGGCGTTGATCTGCCACCCCATCGCATCCCCTCTGCCTGATCTCCACTCTCGTCTCTGCGCCCGATGGCTGTGCCTGTCTATAATCTCAGGGATTAAACAAAGGGAGAGACGAGATGGAACCCCTTGTCCACGATCTGCCAGCCCTGTTTGCCCAGCTCGGGATGGCCAACGACGAGCTGAGCCTGCACCGCTTTGTGCACGACCATCACCTCGACAATGAGACCCTGCTGCCGGAGGCCGGTTTCTGGAACGCCGCCCAGGCCAGCTTTCTGCGCGACGCCCTGTGGAACGACTCCGACTGGTGTGAAGCGATCGACCAGCTCGATGTGATGCTGCGCCAACCCCGCTAAGCCGCCCTTTCCTCCCCTGCCGGCTTTGGTTAAGATCCCGCCCCGATATCGATCCCCCCTTCTCACCCAGAGCATGCTTATGTCCGCCCACGAGATCATCCGAATTGCCAACGAGCTGGCCGCCAAGGGCCTGACGCCCACCACTGCCATGATCAAGGCCCGCCTCACCCAGCCTGTGCCGATGGCCGAGCTGCTGAAAGTGCTGAGCCAGTGGAAGCAGCAGCCAGTTGCGACCGCCGAGAGCGAGCTCCTGCCAGAGGCTGTGCCTCAGCCAGCACCGGAGCTCACCCTGCAGCAACTCGCCGAACAGCTCGCGCGCATCGAACAGAAGGTGGATCGCCTGACCGACCTGCTCCTCCAGCAGAAGCAAGGCTGAACCATGTATATCATCGAACTCTGCTTTGAGTGCTACCGCGATACCTCCCTTGGCGACGCCGAGCGGGCCATCGTCAACTACCTAGACATGCTGCGTTATCAGGGCCAGATCCTCGGGCGGGAGTTCCCCACCAGCATGCATGAGGGCTATTTCGTCAGTCGGGTGGTCTGCCCAGAGCAGGATAGCCTGCACCCCGACAACCAGAGCGAGCTGGTCAAACTGGCCGAACAGCAGCTCAATCAGGCGGGGTTGCTGGCGCCCAAACTCCAGCTGCAGGGAGCGGATCTGCTCTCCGACAGCACAGATCCTTGCAGCCAGCAGGGCGAGCGGCCGAGCTGGATGATGCTCTACACCAGCTTCCTGCACACCTGCTCGCCGCTGCGCTGTGGCGACCACTTCGCCCCGATTCCGCTCTACCAGCTGCCCGCAGTCGCCAACGGAGATCAGAAGCAGATCATCAAGTGGCAGGAGGATTGGGAGGCGTGCGATCAGTTGCAGATGAACGGCTCCATCGCCGAACATGCGGCGCTGCACGAAATCGGCGAAGTGGGCAGCCACCTCTACCGGCGCGGCACCGATCTGGCCAAACGGCTGGAAGTGCTGAGCGGCATCCCCACCTACTACTACCTCTACCGGGTGGGCGGGCTGAGCGCCGCCGAGGAGAAGGCGCGCCCCTGCCCCAGCTGTGGCGGTGAGTGGGCGCTGGCAGAGCCACTGCACGAGATCTTCGACTTCAAGTGCGACAGCTGCCGTCTGATCTCCAACCTCTCCTGGGATTTCAAGGATTAAGCGCGTTCCCTGTACGCGATGCCATAAAAAAGAGCCTTGCCGCATGGCAAGGCTCTTTTCGTTCCGATGGGTAACCTTGGCTCGAGCAGGTGCTATTGCGGCAACGTCTCCAGCCGTTCCAGAAACGCCGGCAAAGAGGGCGCCAGCGTCAGACGGCGGCCTGAATCGAGCCACTCCAGCCACACCTGACCACTCTCGTTATCCAGCGAGATGAGCGTCATCTCGTTGCGGGTGGTGGCAATAAAGATGGAGGGGGTTCGTTTTAACTTGCGCAGCATCAGCAGGTGGCCGATGAGGTTCTCCCTGAGCAGGTCGAGATCCGCGTCGTTCCATGGCAGGATCAATTCAAGGCGCAGCCCCTTGAAAAGGCAGGGGATGGGGCGGCTGAACCAGTGCCCGAACAGGGCAATGGCGCCGGGATGAATCGTCAGCTCGAGGGCATCGGCCATGGCTGTAAAATCGGCGGGTTCGGGACGATGGTGAGGACGCCAGGCCACCCGACCATCGGCAGGCTCACCAAGCTGGCAGGGGGAACGCCAGTCCGCCTCCCACTCGCACAGGGGCAGGCCTCGTCTGGCCTCGCCATCCCGTTGCCAGCGGGCAAAAAAGTGCTCCAGGGCAGACAAAACTTGATCCGACATCGAAAATCCCCACAATTGCTGGCAAAGTCCGCTATTGCACCACCAAACCCGGTAACAGACAAGGTTGCCAGCCGACCTAGTGACCCGGGAAACAGAACCCGGGATACAGAGAGGCCGACGCCCAAGCCAAGCGGCTGCAACCATCCGGCCCTGCAATGGCCCGTTTCATTCCACTCATCATGAGCACATTACGTGAGCAACCCTGTGAGCAAACAAGATAGATACGCCGGGGCCAGCGCCCTGACCGGCCTGAGCCTGGGCCAGCAATCCGATTACATTAGCCAGTACACCCCCTCCCTGCTGCAGCCGGTTCCACGTAGCCTGAACCGGGATGATCTCAAGCTGGGCGATGACCTGCCCTTTAGCGGTTGCGATGTCTGGACCCTCTATGAGCTCTCCTGGCTCAATGCCAAGGGCAAGCCGATGGTGGCGGTGGGTGAAGTGGCCATTCCGGCCACCAGTGCGAACCTGATCGAATCCAAATCCTTCAAGCTCTACCTCAACTCCTTCAACCAGACCCGTTGCGACTCTATCGAGGCAGTCGCCGCCATGCTGACCAAGGATCTGAGTGCCTGTGCCGGTGAGACCGTCAAGGTGACCCTGTTCCCCCTCGACAAGGCGCCGCACCAGATTGCCCTGCTGCCCGGCGAGTGCATTGATGAGCAGGATATCGAGGTAGACAATTACGAGTTTGATGCGTCCCTGCTGCAAGGGGCGGCCGGCAGCGAGCAGGTTGAAGAGACTCTGCACAGCCACCTGCTCAAATCCAACTGCCTGGTCACCAGCCAGCCCGACTGGGGCTCCGTGGTAATCCGCTACAAGGGGCCGAAACTCGATCGGGAGAAGCTGCTGCGCTACCTCATCTCGTTCCGCCAACACAACGAGTTCCACGAGCAGTGCATCGAGCGGATCTTTATCGACCTCAAGCACTATTGCCAGCCTGAGCAGTTGACCGTCTATGCACGCTATACCCGCCGCGGCGGCCTCGACATCAACCCGTTCCGCTCCGATTTCGAAGCCGTGCCAACCAACCTGCGTCTGATCCGTCAATAAGAGCAGACGTTGATAAAGGGCTTCCCGGTATCACACCCGAGCGCCCTGCTATCTCAACCCTGCTGGCGCCTTGATGCATCCGGCTACAAAGGAGCCTGAGCACACCATCAGTAAACGCTGGACTCGCAGGGGTGGGCTTGGATAACATGCCAACACCTCTGCGCCGTCCTTAATCCAATGAATCAACTGTTTTTTCTGGCTATGATGATGTCTTCTCTGTCCGCTCCGAATCTGGATCTGGACAAGGAGCAACTATCCCTGGATCTGCAACAGGCCCAATCACTGGTGCTGACCGACCCTGCCAGATGTGTTCAGATCACCTCCGCCTTTCTGACGCGTGCGGCCAATAATCCCCAGCAAATCATCAGTAATCGTCAGGAGTTCGGCTATCGCGAGCCTCTGCTCAGCTACAGCACCGTTTCGCAAACCATCGGAGCACACCTGCTTGAAGGGGAGTGCCGAATCCAGCTTGGCCAATATCAAGCTACCCAGCAAACCCTCGACAAGGCGATGGAACTGGCGGAGAGAGAGCGCCAACCCGAACTCAAGGCCCACGCCCTCTATCTCAAAATCCGTAGCCAGGGGCTAAGGCAAGATGGCCAGAACAACAGCCGTATCCTGCTGGAACAATTGGACGAACAGCTGGCCCGTCCCGACCTCAAACAGAGCCAGTTACAGATCTATAGCCGCCTGCAACGCACCAGCTACGAGATTGAAAATCAGCATCTTGAAGACGCCAAGACCCATCTGGCGGATGCAAGGATCTGGGCTGCCAAAGCCACCAATCCTCTTGCCAGCGCCTGGGTCAGCGCCATCAGCGGCGACCTTTATCGTGTGCTGCAACAACCCCAGCTGGCACTGGGTGAATATATCGATGCCCAGCAGCAGGCCAAGAATCTCAACGACCCGCTCTTTCTCGGCTTGCTCTCCAACCAGATAGTCAAACTCTATCAGCAAGAGCAGGAGCCCCAGAAAGCACTGCAATATGCCAATGAAGCGGCCAACTATTTTCACTCCATCGGCAATCCGTCACTGCTATGCGACTCACTTATCGTGCTGGCCCGACTCAACCGCGATCAGGGCGACCTCAATATGGCGCTGGTCTACTTCTTCAATGCGCTGGATTTGCTTGATGAGGGAAGCAGTCGGCCGCAGGCCTCTCTGCTCAAGTACGAGATAGGCAAAACCTATCTGCAAAGCGGTAACCTCTCGCTGGCCGGCAACTACCTCAATGCATCCCGGCAGTCCCACGAGTTGGGCGATGCCAAAGAGCCGCTGATCGATACCCTGCTGTTGCTCGGCGAGCTCTATCTGAAGAAGCAGGAGGCGGCCATCGCCATCCTGCAGCTGGAAAATGCCCGGGCACTGGCCAATCAGGTAGGCGACACTCGCCGCCAGTACGAAGTATTCCGCCTGTTGTCACTTGCGTATGAACAGAAGGGATACCTGCACCAGGCCCTCGACAGTTACAAGCGCTTCCATCGTTTGGGAGAAGAGGTTCGCCAGCAGGAAATTGATCAGGAGCAGGCTGCGATCCGCGACAACTATGTCCAAGTTGAACGGGTACAACACATCAAGGAGCTGGAGCAGCAGCTTAACAACAGCCAGCACCAGCAGGAGCGCTATCTCTGGTCGAGCATTACCACCAGCCTGCTGCTGGCGCTCTTCATCTACCTCTTCTTCACCCTCTGGCTCAAATTGCGTACCGCCCGTCTGCAACTGAAACGCACTGGCGAGGCCCTGCTGATCGAACCCCGTTCCGGACTTGCCAACTGGCAGCGGCTGATGAATCGCTGGCCACGAGAGATGGCAAAACGCCAGCTGAAATCGGAGCGCTGGTATCTGAGCGAAGAGCACAGCGAATTCGATGACAAGCTGCACTACCTGTTGTTCAGGGTGCCCTTTATGGTCAACACCCTCGAGCGCCACGGCTATCAGGTCAGCCGTGAAATCGAGCAGGCGTTCGGCATCTATATGGATACCCTGACCCCGCAAGATGGCCGTATCTATGACTTGCGGGAAGGGCACATGCTGTATGTGGTGCCACAGCGCCACGTGACCAACCTGCATCAACTTGCGGGAGACCTGCTAACCGCAATCGCCGCCTTCCCTTGCCAATACGAGCTTGATCGCCAGATAAGCCTGGGGATTGTCAGCCACCCCTTCCTGCCCAAGGCGGCGACCGCGCTCGATCACAATGGCCTGTTCGACCTCTGCTATCTCGCCCTTTCGGGAGCCATTCAGCTCAGTGAAAAATACCGGCAAAACGCCTGGTTGGAGCTCGCCGCCATCGATTGCCAGCAGGCTGCATTTTTTAATGGGGATGTGTGGCAATGCGGCTTGATGGCAATTGACAAGGGGCTGGTAAAAGTCAATTCTTCTCATGAAAAGCAATGGGTTAACTGGCCCAGCCTCGCAAGGATGCAAGCGGCTGAAGGCCAGCCGGCAAATAATAGATAACAGACGACACTCAACCTCGGGTTCGGCCACTGTTGCTATCCAACACCAAAAACAATAATGACAACAGGGCGACCTGATAATGAATGACATCGCTGCCGTAGCAGGACAATTGGCCAGGCTCAGGGAATCCCTCCAGCAAAAACAGCTGGAGCTCGACGGCGTTCTCTCCTTTTCCGATGCAGAGCGAGCTCGTGGCATCCAGTTTATCAACAAGCTGATGCTCTCTTGCCGCGGCTTCGATCGTGAGCTGGACAATCGCTTCGCCAAGCTCAAGCAGAGACTGGATAGCAATCCCGCATTCACCTCGCTGGATGCAGAGCTACTTGCCATCGAGAAGTTGCTGCAGCAGCACAGCAATGCACTGGAAGAGTCGCTCACCCTGACCCAGGCAGCCATTGATCTTGGCTCAAAACAGCTAAAAACCATCAAGGGCTTCCCGGAAGAGACCCGAAAATCCCTCAAGGAATTTCTGAAAAGCCCCGCCGGCTATGGTATTGCCGATCATCAAAAGAAGGTGATCCGCCTGCTTGAATTCTATCAGCAGGCGATCAAGATCCAGCTGCTGCCAAGCCAGCCACTGTCCGGCTCTTCAGCGCCCCAACAGCAAGAGAGCGAGCCCGGTTGTGAACCCCAACCTGATGTTGAGCCGTTTGACCTCAAAGATCATGCGCGTATCGCAGACGAACTGCAGCGGCTGATCACCGAACTTGATTTCGCCGGTTCAATTGGCGAGAGCCTCGGGGATATCCGCCGTCAACTGCTGATCGGCATCAATCCTGCCCTGCTGGCAGAGACCTGTATGCAGGTCATCGAACTTATCATCGAAGGCACCCGCGAGGAGCGCAAAGCCTCCCGCGCCTTTCTCAGCTCCCTCAACGAGAGCCTGTCAGCAGTGCATGTCGGCTTTACCGAATCCCTCGATGAGGGGCGTGCGCTACAAAATGAAACCCGTGAAACCCGCGAAGCTCTGGTCTGCGAACTGCAGGCGATCGACCACTCCCTGGCCAGCCATAACTCCATCGATGCGCTCAAGCGTGCCATCTCCGGCCATATGGGCGCCATCAATCTGCTGCTGCAAGAACGGGAAAGTACCGCAGCACGGGAACGTCACCTGCTCACCCGCCTCTCCACCATGGAGTCCAAGCTGCGCTTGATGAAGGATGAGACCGCCGAATACAAGAAGCGGCTGACCATTCAGAAGCACAAGCTGTTCCTCGACAGCCTGACTCAGGTACACAACCGGGCCGCCCTCGACGAGCGGCTGGAGCAGGAGTTCAAGCGCTGGCTTCGCTACCGCACTCCGCTCTGCATGGCGATCATCGACATCGATCACTTCAAGAACATCAATGACAATTATGGCCACATGGCCGGCGACAAGGCGTTGAAGGTTGTTGCCAAAGCGCTGCAGAGCGCCCTGCGTGACACTGACTTCATCGCCCGTTTCGGCGGCGAAGAGTTCGTGGTGCTGCTGCCCAATATCAACCCGGACAAGTTCCAGAAGCCGCTGGAAACCCTGCGCCAGACCATCAAGAGCATCCCGTTCCGTTTTCGCGATGCCAAGGTGGAGATCACCATCTCCATCGGCGCAACCCTGTTCAAGGATGGTGACAACCCCTCCGATGTGTTCGAACGGGCGGACAGAGCGCTCTACCACTCCAAGAACGCAGGTCGGGATCAAGTGACACTGGCCTGAGTGGTGACTAAAAAAACAGCGAACAGTCGTCGCCCTATTTCCCTCCCCCCTCCGTTGCCACTACTATCAAACTCAGGGGATGCAACATGGCATCCCTTTTCTCCCCAGGGAAAAAACACAACGATAACAAGTGAGTAAAGGGGAACCTATGATTACGCACATCAATCCCGTTGGCAGCATGGATTTGCTGTCACAGCTTGAGGTGGATCGCCTCAAGCAGACTGCCTCCAGCGATATCTATCAACTGTTTCGCAACTGCTCGCTGGCGGTGCTCAATTCCGGCAGCCATACCGACAGCTCCAAGGAGATCCTGGAGCGCTTCAAATCATTCGACATTCATGTGATCCGGCGCGAGCGCGGGGTCAAGCTGGAACTGTTCAACGCCCCCGAGCACGCGTTCGTCGATGGCGAGATCATTCGTGGTATTCAGGAGCACCTCTTCTCGGTGCTGCGCGACATTCTCTATGTCTCCAACCAGCTTGAATCGAACCGGCTGGTCAACCTCACCAATTCGACTCATATCTCCAACGTGGTGTTCGCCATCCTGCGCAACGCCAAGGTGATCCTGCCTGGCGCCGATCCCAACCTGATCGTCTGCTGGGGTGGCCACTCCATCAACGAGATCGAGTACCAGTACACCCGCGCCGTGGGCAGCGAACTGGGCTTGCGTGAGCTGAACATCTGTACCGGCTGTGGCCCTGGCGCCATGGAGGGTCCGATGAAGGGGGCCGCCGTCGGCCATGCCAAACAACGGGTACGCAACGGGCGCTACATCGGCCTGACCGAGCCCTCCATTATCGCGGCCGAACCGCCCAACCCCATCGTCAACGAGCTGGTGATCCTGCCGGATATCGAGAAACGGCTGGAAGCCTTCGTGCGCCTCGGCCATGGCATCATCATCTTCCCGGGCGGAGTCGGCACCGCCGAAGAGCTGCTCTATCTGCTCGGCATCATGATGCATCCGGCCAACGAGCGGCAGCCGATGCCCATCATCCTGACCGGCCCGAAAGAGAGTGCCGACTACTTCCGTGCCATCGACGACTTCATCAAGGCGACCCTAGGTGAACCGGCGACCAAGCTCTACCGGATCATTGTCGGCGATGCACCGGAAGTGGCCCGGGTGATGAAAGAGGCGATGCCGAAAATCCGCGAATACCGCAAATCGGTCGGCGATGCCTACTCTTTCAACTGGTCCCTCAAGATTGAACCGGAGTTCCAGCTCCCCTTCGAGCCGGATCACGCCAGCATGGCAAGTCTGGATCTGCACCGCAACCAGCCGCCCCAGTTGCTGGCAGCCAACCTGCGTCGTGCCTTCTCCGGTATCGTCGCCGGCAACGTCAAGGAAGGGGGCATTCGCGCCATCGAGAAGAAAGGCCCCTTCAAGCTGCACGGCGACAAGGAGCTGATGCACCTGATGGACAAGCTGCTGGAGAGTTTCGTCAAGCAGCAGCGGATGAAGCTGCCGGGCAGCCAGTATGTGCCCTGCTACGAAATCGTCCGCTAGGGTACAGATACATCATCGACAGAGGGGCGCATCGGCGCCCCTCTTTATTGGCTCAATGCCTTCCCGACTGCCATCAATCCCCCATAAGGCGAGCGGTTTGTTACAATGGGGCGTCCCTACCGCCAAGAGTGCCCCATGTCAGCTATCCGGCCACACCTGCTCATCATCGATGCCCTCAATCTCATTCGCCGTCTGCACGCGGTACAGGCCCAGCAGGCACTGACCCCTGCCCAGGCGCTGGTTGCAACTCGCGCCAACCTTATCAATACCTGCCGCAAGCTGCTGGCCAATAGCGAGCCAACCCATGTCATTGCCGTGTTTGATGGCGAGGTGCATAGCTGGCGCAAAGAGGTCTATCCGGCCTACAAGGAGGGGCGAACCCCCATGCCCCCTGAACTGCGTGAGGGGTTGGCGACCCTGCAGGATGCCTTTTGGGAGTGCGGTGTCGATGCCCTGCTCTCCGAGACCGATGAAGCGGATGACCTTATCGCCACCCTGGCCAGCGGCATCGCCAGCCATGGCCATCAGGCGACCATCATCTCCACCGACAAGGGCTTCTGCCAACTGATCTGCCCGCAGATCCGGGTACGCGACTACTTCAACAAACGCTGGCTGGATGCCGCCTTCGTCCAGCAGCAATATGGGGTAGCCCCTGCTCAGCTGGTCGACTTCTGGGCCCTGACCGGTATCAGCGGTTCCAATATCAAGGGGGTTCCGGGGATCGGCCCCAAGACCGCCACCCAGCTGTTGCAGCAATATGGCAATCTGGCAGCCATGCTCGAAGCCTGTCAGCAAGAGGATGCCGCCAAGCCACTGCTCAAGCTGCGCCAGCATCAGGATGAGGCCCTGCTGGCCCAGCGGCTGGTGCGCTTGCAGCGGGATATTCCACTGGGATTCAACCTGCGGGACATCCGCTACCCGCCCCAGCCGGACTAAATGGCCGAACAAAAATGCAGGCAAGGGGGCGAACCATGACGAGACTCACCCTCGCTGTTGATGAAAGTGAGTAGAATGTAAAGGAATGTGGTTGGTTTGCTGAGTAAATGCTATAAAACAGCCCCATCCTCCCCTATACCCTGGAAGTGGAACCCTCTCATGTCCAAAAGAAAAATTACCGTGATCCCCGGCGACGGCATCGGCCCCAGCATCATTGAATCAGCCATCCAGATCCTGACCCATGCGGGTTGTGACTTTGAGTACGAATACGCTGATGCGGGTCTGGTTGCCCTCGAGAAGCATGGCGAGCTGCTGCCCCAATCCACCCTGGATCTGATTGAGAAGAACAAGGTGAGCCTGAAAGGGCCATTGACCACACCGGTCGGCGGCGGTTTTACCTCCATCAACGTCTCCCTGCGCAAGAAGTTCAACCTCTACGCCAACGTGCGCCCGGTCATCTCCTTCAAGGGCACCAGAAGCCGTTACGACAACATCGACATCATCACAGTGCGTGAAAACACCGAAGGGATGTACTCGGGTGTAGGCCAGAAGCGCAGTGATGACAACAAGAGCGCCGAGGCGATGAGCATCATCACCCGCGAAGGGGCCGAGCGCATCGTCAAGTTCGCCTTCGAGCTGGCCCGTCAGGAAGGTCGCAAGAAGGTCACCATCATCCACAAGGCGAACATCCTCAAGTCGACCTCCGGCCTGTTCCTCGAAGTGGCACGTGAAATCGCCAGCCACTACCCGGATATCCAGAGCGAAGAGATGATCGTCGATGCCGCCTGCATGAATTTGGTGATGTATCCGGAGCGTTTCGATGTCATGGTCACTACCAACCTGTTCGGCGACATCCTCTCGGATCTCTGCGCCGGTCTGGTTGGCGGTCTCGGCATGGCGCCCGGCGCCAACATCGGCGATGGCGCGGCCATCTTCGAAGCGGTCCACGGTTCTGCGCCTGACATAGCTGGCAAGAATATCGCCAACCCGACCTCGGTGATCCTCGCCTCCATTCAGATGCTGGAGTACCTCGGCATGCAGGATAAGGCAGAGCGGATCCGCGAGGCAGTACGAGCCACCATCGAATCCGGTGATCGGGTCACCCGCGATCTGGGTGGCACGGCTTCCACCAGCGAATTCACCCAGGCCATCATCGATCGCCTGTGAGTTAATTAATTGATTTTAAAAGGGAGCTTCGGCTCCCTTTTTTATATTTCCGAATCCTTTGCCACTCCCTAAACAGCAACTATGTTCAATAGAGAAGAAGAACAGGGAGTGTTTTTCATGAAGGGATACGGGTGCTATCTGGTTTCGGGTCTGATGCTGGTGTGTGGTACTGCAAGTGCCTTCGAACAGGATCAACAGACCCAAACTGCCAAACTGCCACAGCAGGAAAAACGGACTGCCACCGAGGTATGGCGTTCAAGCCTGGATACCAACGACCTGCTCAAGGCACCCAAACCCCTGTCATTTGGTATTGAAGTCTCCACCGACAAC
The DNA here is from genome assembly GCF_049174875.1 of Aeromonas sp. 600948. Classification (NCBI taxonomy): domain Bacteria; kingdom Pseudomonadati; phylum Pseudomonadota; class Gammaproteobacteria; order Aeromonadales; family Aeromonadaceae; genus Aeromonas; species Aeromonas sp. 600948. The sequence continues at coordinate 46,924 of NZ_JAAKTY010000012.1, read as the reverse complement.
TTTGGTAATCAAAAGATCACCTCCTACCCGCAGCTTAATCTGACCCCGGAAAAGAGCGTCAGTCTGTCGGTCGAACGCTTCAGACCCAAGGTCAAGTTCAAGGCTGGCGGAATGAACACCGCCCTCAGGCTGAGAGGAGACGGGATAAAGATGCAGTTCAATCCGGTAGACAAAACCATCCCGCTGCAGATAGAGATCAAGGTGACCGACGACGAATCCTCCCTGCGCCTCGATTACCGTTTCTGATATTTTCCGGCAGCCGAATAGCAAAAGGCCGACAGCTTTCCCTGTCGGCCTTGGTATTTATCGTACAGGCAGAACTGCTACATCACGCCTTGGGCTCGAGTTTGGAGACCCAGTACTTGTTGTAAACATGCACGGTGATCTCTTCTCGATCGTGATAGAGCTGCTTGGCCTGGATCACGAACGCGTTGTCGATCTCCTTGAGCATTTCGCGCAACACCTCGATATTGTGTACCGATTCAGCATAACGCTTCTTCATCGGCAGCTTGAGGTTGAACATCGCCTCCTGGCAGTCGCCCTCACGGAACCAGTCTGCAATCATGTGAACGACCCGCGCCGGTTTATCGACCATGTCGCACACCAGCCAGTAGGTGTTCTTCTTGCTCGGACGCCAGACGAAACCGTCATCCCGGATATGCTTGACCTGACCGGTATCCATCAGGGATTGGGCCATCATGCCGTTGTCGACCGCCGTCACCATCATGCCACGACGCACCAGCTGATAGGTCCAGCCACCCGGACAGGCACCCAGATCCACCGCCTTCATGCCTGAGCAGAGACGCACATCCCACTCTTCCCGCGGCACGAACACGTAAAACGCCTCCTCCAGCTTGAGGCTGGAGCGGCTCGGCGCATCGGCCGGGAAGCGCAGGCGCGGGATCCCCATGTGGAATCCGGAGTTGTTGAACGAATAGGAGTAGCCCAGCAAGACATGATCATTGGCCATGAAGAAGGCGTGGAACACCGGACGGTTTGGCGTCTCCTTCTTGGTCAGGATCTCGTTGCTGCGCAGCGCCTGACGAAGCGGCACGGTGAACTTGCGGCAGAAGGCCGACAGCTCTTTCGCTTCGTTGGTGTCCGCGGTTTCGACCCGCAGATCACCGCAAATGGTGTAGTCACTCACCGCCTCAAGGATCGGGGAGATCCTGTCCGCGACATCCAGCTCCTTCAGCTCATGGGTGACCACCAGCATCTGGCGGATGAAGATGAGCTCCCGGAATGGCAGCTTGCGAGCCAGCAGGTCCGCCTGCTCCTCGTCATACAGTTCGAAGATCACATAACCGCTGTCGTCCTTGACCCGGGCGAAACCGTAGCACTGCATGTTACCGGCACGCTCGGTGATCTCTGCAGCCGCCTCTTTCTCAAAACCGGGGCGGCAATAAAGCAGCAGATTATTCATTTTTTCCTCCAAGACGACAGCCAGCCCAGATCAGGGCCGTCCATCCCAACATAAAACAGAGGCCACCGGCCGGGGTAATCAACCCCAGCCCCTTGCTGCCAAGCAGCACCATGGCGTAAATACTGCCGGAGAATCCGATGATCCCCAGCACAAAAGCGGTGCCAGCCAGGTGGATCACCCTGCTGCGCACACCACACCAGCCCAGAACCAGCAGGGCCAATGCGTGAAAAAACTGATATTGCACGGCGGTAGTGAATGCCGCCAGACGCTCGGGCGTAATGCCGGTCGCCGCCAATCCATGGGCGCCATAAGCCCCCAGCATGGTGGCCGTCAACCCGAAGAGACCGGCCAGTATCAGCCAATGTCGATGGATCTGCATCCTCACTCTCCCTCTCTCATCGAGGCTGGCAATAAAGCCAACCCTCTCGTGCTATCCATGCCGGGCCACAAAATGGCTGATGGCCGCCGCTGCATGCTGCATATTCTCCTGCTCACTCACGCCACTGGCTTTACGCGGTTTGAAACCATGATCACCATCGGTCAACCAATGGACCGATACGGCGGGTGAGAAGGGGAAATCGGCCAGTTCGGCGCGACTACCGAAGGTATCGCGCTCCCCCTGCAACAGCAGGGTTGGTACTGCAATGTGCTTGAGTACCTCGCCTCGCCAGCTGTCGGGCTTGGCCGGAGGGTGGAAAGGATACCCGAGAATGAGCAATCCTGCAGCATTCATCTCACCCTCGCCTTCGCTATACAGTTCCGCCGCCATCCGCCCGCCCATCGACTTGCCCGCCAGAAACAGCCGTGGATGGGCAAACTCACGGATCATGTCGCGCCAATGAGCGAGCAGCACAGGCGCCCTGTCAGGCGGGCGGCGCTTGCCATCCTGTGCTCGCTTGGTCATGTAGGGAAAGTTGAAGCGCACCACTTCGATATCCGGCCCGGCCAGCAGGCGTGACAACTCGGCAAGAAAGGGGTGATCCATCCCTGCACCTGCCCCGTGGGCCAGCAAAATGCGAACGGGGGCATCAACTGCCCCCTCGCGGATCACCTCATGCATCGGCGAGCCTTGCCCTGCGACGCGCCTCTTCCTGCTCCACCAGCTCCAGCATCCAGTCGCGGAAGGCAACGATCTTGCCCTGATCCGACTGCTGCTCCTGGCACACCAGATAGAAAGCATTCTTACTCACCAACACCTGCTCGAACGGACAGATGAGGCGACCAGCCTCAATCTCGGGCTGAGCCAGCACGCTGTGACCAAGTGCCACTCCCTGACCGTGGATCGCCGCCTGGATCACCATGGTGGAGTGGCTGAAGATGGGGCCCTGATTGACGTTGGGCGCATCGATGTCGAGCTGGCGGAACCACGCCTTCCAGTCGCGGCGGGAGGTATCGTGCAGCAGGGTATGAAGAGTCAAATCTTGCGGCGTACGCAGCGGTTTGGGCCCGGTCAGCAGCAAGGGAGAACAGACCGGGATCAGGTATTCGGTATGCAGCTTGTCCGAGCGCAGACCCGGCCAGTTGCCGCGCCCGTAATAGATGGCAACATCCACATCGTCGGTAAGCGACCCTTCATCGAGATCAACCGCCTTGATCCGTACATCGATATCGGGGTGGCGCTCGCTGAACTTGACCAACCGCGGCACCAACCACTGGATGGCGAAACTCGGCTGCAAACTGACAGTCAACGCCCCCTTGGCACTGCGGGCCAGCAGCTTGTCGGTCGCTTCCGAGATGGAGGCAAAGATGTCCTTGATATCCAGAAAATAGCCCTGCCCCTCTTCGGTCAGCAACAAGGAGCGGTTTTTGCGGCGGAACAACTTGATGCCAAGATACTCCTCCAGCGCCTTGATCTGGTGACTGATGGCAGCCTGAGTCACAAACAACTCTTCTGCTGCGCGGGTAAAGCTTAAGTGACGAGCCGCAGCTTCAAAGGCCTTGAGGGCATTGAGCGGGGGTAAACGACGAGACATGACACCAGCCGACGATGAGTTTTTCTAATGGGGCGCATTATAATTTGTCGGTTGCGGGTCGACCAGTGAATAAACATAATTCGCCCAGCAATCAGTCGTCATATGGCTCACATTTTCTACTACGTGCTGGTTTACATGTGTTTTTAGTGAGCCTTTCGACTGTGATTGTGGTGTTGTGTTTCTTCCTCTGCGGGAAGAGGGGCTCAAATCTCACCGGTTTGACCCAGTCTGTCATCTGAATGTGTTTGGCGCCTCCAGCTGGATGGCGCCTTTTTTCATCCCTTCTATACCTTGAACTGCCCCACCAGCTGCAGCTGTTTATCCGCCAGCGCAGAGAGCTCGCGACCATTTTCGGCGGAGGTCGCCGCCTCGGCCCGAATGGTGTGGCTCACATCGCGAATGTTGCTGACGTTGCGGTTTATCTCGTCCGCCACCCGGCTCTGCTCCTGCGCCGCCCGGGCAATCTGCTCGTTCATCTGATGGATGGTGGAGACCGACTGGATAATCTGCTCCAGCACCTGCACCGAGAGATCCACCTTGGCGAGCGTCTCGTCAGCCTGACCATGACCATCGCGGATAGCCTTGACCACGGCGCCGGTACCGGATTGCAGTTGGCTGATCAGGGTCTGGATCTCGACGATGGCATTCTGGGTGCGACCGGCCAGATTGCGTACCTCGTCTGCCACCACGGCAAAACCACGGCCCTGTTCACCGGCTCGCGCCGCTTCAATGGCCGCATTGAGTGCCAACAGGTTGGTCTGCTCGGCAATCCCCTGGATTACGATTAGGATGTCATTGATGTTGCCGCTGTTGGCCGAGAGATGCTCGGCTACCGGCTGGGCATCGTTGATGATGGTCATCAGCTTGCGCATCGCCTCCTGGGTGTCGGCAACGACATATTTGCCCTCTTGCGCCGCGCTATCAGTGGTGTTGGCGGCCGCCACCGCCGAGCCGGCATTACCGGAGACCTGCAACGCCGTGGCACTCAGCTCTTCAAATGCCGTCGCCACCAGATCGATCTCCTGATACTGGGCCTGCATGCCGCTGCTGGTGCGCTCAGCCACTTGCGCGGCGCGCTCGGCACTGTTGCGGGTGCCGGAGACGGTATCAATCACCTGACTGATGGTGGATTGCAGCTTGTTGAGGAAGCTGTTGAACCAGGTGGCCAGCTCGCCGATCTCGTCTTGCCGCTGGATCTCGATACGCTGGGTCAAATCCCCCTCACCGCTGGCGATATCCTTGAGGCGGGCAACCACGGCGCGGATGGGCGCCACAATCTGGCGCGCCATCAACCAGATAAAACTCAGGGCCACCAGCGAGATCAGCACCCCGATTGACAGCTGCGAGACTACGCTGCGATTGGCCTCACTGGCCAGCTCATCTTGCAGTTGCTGGGCCGAGGCCAGCACTACGGCCCGTGGCAATTCAATGTAGATGCCCCATTTACGGTCGGTGCCACGCATGGATACCGGGACAAAGGTCTGCAACAAGGTGCCATCGCTGCTCCAGCGAGTCAGCTCCTGACCCTGACTGAGCCAGCCTTTCAGCTCGCTGGCCAGCCCCTGATACTTCTGATCCAGCCCACGCCCCATGGTCACATCGAACTCATCGGCTCCCGCCACACGCCCCTCGTGACTGACCAGCAAGATTCTGCCCTTGCCGTCATAGAGCTCCTTGTCCATGGTACTGACCAGACTCTGCAAAGTGGCCAGCGAGATATCGACCCCGACCATCCCCAGCAAGGTCTCCTGCTCCAGTAGCGGGACCGTCACCGAGGTCATCAATATCTGTTTATCGCCCACATCGTCCAGATAGGGCTCCAGCAGGCAGAGGGCACGGGTGCGAATGCTGCAGCGATACCACTCGTTTTCGATGCCACCAGCCTCGGTCGGGCTCTCATCGGCCAGTACATCCTCATTCTGCACTTCCGGCTCTATCTTGCCGTTGTCATAGGCCCAGTAACTGGAAAAACGCCCCTTGTCATTTGAGCCCAGTTCCGTAGAGCCCTGATAGTTGCTGTCCTCCCCATCCAGCTGATCGGGCTCAAATACCGCATAGACGCCGAGCAGGTTGGTCGATGAGGCTGCCGCATCGTGCAATTGCTGATTGATAGCCCCGCGCAGCGCCTCCGAATGAACGAAGTTGTCGGCCGCATTCTTGCGCTGGAACAGCACGCTCTCGGCCAGCAGACTGGCACGAAAATAGGCTTCATCAAGATAGCTGGTCACCTTGGCGGCCTGCTCTGACCCCATCGCTTTCATCCTGTTTTCGGCTGACAGCTGTGCCTCATGCATGGTGGCTTGCCGCACCTGGGACTGCATCTTGCTCGCGTTATAAATAGAGGAGGTGACCAGCGCAGCGGCCGTGACCAGCAGACAGCAACCGGCGATCAGGGTAATCCGTCCCTGGACAGAAAGAGCATTCATGCCAATATTCCTACTTCATGCAGATACAGGTAGATTATCGACTTTATAAACAAAAACTTAACCATCTCATAGCAAATCCAGCGAGAGTTGGTTTACTTCTCCCTCCTTCGGTAGCCCGACTACCAATCCCAGCAGACGTATCGAACGCCCTTGCGCCCGCAGCAGCCCTTCCTTGAGCAGTGGTGTGAACAATGCGGCCTGATAGCCCCCCTGGCTGCGATAGACGGTAGTCTGATGGAAGTCGGCAAACTTGAGTTTAATCCCCTGGCCCATCACCTGCTCGGCAGGACACGCCAGCTGAAATCGCCGTTCCAGCTCAGGCAGCAGTTGCTGCAATACCTTCAGACAGGCCTCTTCGTCACAGAGATCGCTTGCCAGGGTGGTCTCCACCCCGATGGTTTTGCGGATCCGGTGCGCCTGCACCGGCTGTTCATCCAGCCCCCAGATACGGGTCGTCAGCATTTCGCCCAGCTTGCCAAAGCGACGGCACAACTCCTCTGCCGACAAGGCTCGGGCATCTTCGCAGGTGTATAGCCCCTGCGCCTCCAGCCGCTCGGCAGTCTTGCGCCCCACCCCGGGCAGTTTGCCGAGGGGCAACTGGCAAACAAATTCGGCTACTTCATCGGGACGAATGACAAACAGACCATCAGGCTTGCGCTGCTCCGAGGCGAGCTTGGCGAGAAACTTGTTGGGGGCCACTCCAGCCGAGGCGGTCAATCCCAGTTCGGTGACGATGGCTTGCCGGATCTCTTGCGCCATCAGGGTGGCGCTGCCGCCACAGCAACGACTGTGGGTCACGTCGAGGTAAGCCTCGTCCAGCGACAGTGGTTCAACCTGATCGGTATAGCGCAGGAAAATTGCCCTGAGCTGACGGGAGATATCCTTGTATACCGCCATTCGCCCAGGGATCAGTACCAGCGGCGGGCAGAGTTTTTTCGCCAGTGCGCTCGGCATGGCGGAGCGCACACCGAACCGGCGCGCCACATAGTTGCAGGTCGAGATGACGCCGCGCCGCTCGGAGGCCCCCCCTATCGCAAGCGGAACTTCCCGCAATGCGGGGTTATCCCGCATCTCCACCGCGGCAAAAAAGCAGTCCATGTCGATATGGATGATCTTGCGCATACCACTGTATAAATAAACAGACATGGCATCATCTTACCCCAAGGATAACCACAGCTCTATCTCTCTCGTTACGGCTAAAACGATAGACTCTAAAGAGACCCTCACCACCACAATGACAAGGAGCGTTCGGAATGAAATATCTCTGGCTGGGACTCTGTGTGCTGCCGCTGACCGGCATCGGCAAGAACAACCCGACGGCGGAGTGCCGCTGGCTGTTCGACCGGATTGAGATACTGGAACAGGCCATCAAGAAAGGAGACACGCTGGGCACTCAGGAAGAGCTGGCACGCTGGCGTGAGGAATACAGCAAGAAACAGTGTTCACAATACGACTACTGAGCCGGACAAGATGGCGTGACCGACAACGGCAGATAACAAACGGGCCCCGATCAAGATGACCGGGGCCCGGTTTTCAAAGCATGGCTAGTTTGATTCAGCAACAGAGTGCGCTCAAGGCAGCACCATAGGGCCAACCACGGCGGTAGCCACATCATCCCCACGCAGCACCCGAACCAGTTCAAGCGCAAACTCGATGGCACTGCCCGGCCCCTGGCTGGTGATAAGGCGATGAGCCTCATCCCTGACGACCCGCTCATGTGACAGTTGCGATGTCGGTAGTCGGGACTGAAAGCCGGGATGACAGGTGACGATGGCATCATCCAGCAGAGCGTGATGTTGCAACACCACCACAGGGGCGGCGCAGATGGCTGCGCGCCAGCGACCAAGAGCGGCCTGCTCTTTGAGCCGTTCGATGGCCAGCGGGGTATCGCGGATCACTTCGCTGCCGGGCAAACCACCGGGTACCACGATGGCTTCAAAGTCCCGACGGGTCAGCTCGTCGATATGACAATCAGCCACCAGCTGTACCCCGCGCGATGCCTTCACTTGCCGCGATCCGGCTGGGCAACAAGAGGCCAGCACCACCTCGATGCTGGCGCGCACCAGGGTATCGACAATCGCGACCGTCTCTATCTCTTCCGACCCGGGGGCCACCAGCACCAGTACACTCACGTTCGCCTCCTTGCAGCTTGCTCTGCCATGTAAAAGATCAGACGGCCTGACTCTTCTCTTTAATCGCCTGATAGAGACCCTGATTGACCGGTACGGCAATGCCATGCCGGGCAGCCTTGGCCAACAGGAAGCCGGTGATGGCCTCAATCTCGGTCTCGCGTCCCAGCTCCATATCCTGATGCATGGAGGAGTAATTGTCAGCTGTCAGTTCCACCACTGTCATCACCCGACGCTGCAACTCCTCTGCCGTTGTTGCAACTCCTTCGGCGCACATCACATCCGCCACCTCCACGCAGATCTGCTGCAGGGCATCGGCAAAACGGGGGCCAGCTAGCTCGCCATTTTTCAGCTTGTAGAGGGCCGTCAGGGGATTGATGGCACAGTTGATGGCCAGCTTTTGCCACTGGCGTGCCACTATCTGCTCATCCCAACCCGCCTGACCCAATGCCTGCGCCAACTCATCTGCCAGTGATGCATGAGCCTTGGCCGCCTCGTTAAATGGCCCCAACCAGGTTTCCCCCTTGCCGGTATGACGGAACACGAAATGGCCCGCCTTCATGGCACCATGGCTGGTCACCCCGGCAATCACCGGGTTATGCGGGAACATCTGGACCACCTTCTCGGCAATCCCCATCCCGTTGTGCAGCAGTACGATCGGCACGCCAGCATCCAGATTGCCAGCCAGTGGAGCTAGGGCGCCAACCACCTGACTGGCCTTGGTCATCACCAACAGACGCTGGATTTTTCCCGGCTGGCTGGCAAATGCACGTTCGATATTGAGCAGCTGTACCTGCCCCTCCAGCGAAGTAAAGTCAAATCCGGGGTGCAGGGTAGATTGATGATGCTCACGCAACAAGACTCGAGTGGATTGACCACTGATGGTCAACAGGGAGGCAAAAACGCCGCCGAGAGCTCCGCACCCGAGCAGTGTCCACTTGGGCGCTGCAGGTGGCATAACGGGTTGTCGGGAATTTTTTAATCCGCTTGGCATGATGTGACTCTGTCAGGGTAAGGGTTGCAATCCTCTCAACCTGTTACCGGGAATAAATGAAAAATAGCGCGAACGGACACTAACGGGTCCAATCTTCCTGTGCGCAGGGGATTCTAGCAGAGCACTCCCATCAAAATCAGCAAATTTGCCGTATTTCTGGTAGATTTGGCCCCCGATAACGCAACATGAGGAGCTTCGGCTATGCCGTCATTCGATATTGTCTCTGAAGTCAAAATGAACGAGGTGTTGAACGCTGTCGACAACGCTAATCGTGAACTGGCCACCCGTTTCGATTTTCGTGGGGTAGAAGCCAGCTTCGAGTTGAACAAGGAAGAGGTAAAACTGGAAGCCGATGCCGATTTCCAGCTCAAGCAGATGGTTGAAATTCTGCGCGGCGCCCTGCTCAAGCGCAACATCGAAAACAGCTCCATGGAAGTGGGTGACTCCGTTCACTCCGGCAAACGCTTCCACCTGACCGTCAAGTTCAAACAGGGGATCGAGAAAGAGATCGCCAAGAAGCTGGTCAAGCTGATCAAGGACTCCAAGATCAAGGTACAGGTCGCCATCCAGGGTGATGAAGTACGTGTCACCGGCAAGAAGCGTGACGATCTGCAAGAGACCATGGCACTGGTCCGTGGCGCCGACCTGGGCCAACCGATGCAGTTTCAGAATTTCCGCGACTGATGATGGGAGAGAAGGGCTCTCCCTTCTCCTCTTCTTTAATCGTCCGAGCATAAAAAAACCGGAGCAAATGCTCCGGTTTTTTGTTCCCCAAGTTTTATTAGAACTTGTAGGTAACAGAGAAGTAGTGGCTGAAGCCGGTGCTCTTCCACGGGGTACCGTCGTAGGCTTTGGAGCCATCTTTGGTACCGTAGGCATCCATGAAATACTTCAGGCCATAACCAACCGCGTAGCGATCGGAGTGCCAGTAGATACCGTGGAAGGTGGCCAGGTTGTCGCTGGTACGGTCAGCACGGTCATGGGTATCCAGGCCGAATTGATAATCCAGATAACCCTGGTAGGAGACAAAGCTGCCATTGCCGAAGGTATAGAAAGGCTTGAACCAGTTCATGGAGAACTGATAACCGTTCCACTCACCTTCTTCTTCGGTGAAGAACTGGTTCTCGGTGGCGTGACGTGCATACAGGTTCATGCCAACCTTGCCAAACCAGGGAACCATCACATCGGCACCCAGACCCAGCTGGTTTTCCATCTGCTTGTCACCAACGTTGTTCAGGTTGGCAATGTAAAGCTCTTGCACAGGACCAAAGGAGAGATCTTTACCTGTCAGCGCATCCAGAGACATACGCGGTGCAAACTTCATGAACAGGTTCTGACCATGGTGTTTATTGCTGTGACGGGAGTCGAAAATATCGAATACGTCGACGTAACCGTACAGGTCAAACAGGCCGGAGCGACCACCGAACTCCATCTCAAAATAGGTATCGTTGTAGTCCTCTTCACCGGTAGTGAAAGGGCGCTGGTCGATGGTGTGCATGACGTTGAACTGCATCCACTTGTAGTCATTCTTGTGGATATCACCGCTGTAGTCAGCAGCAAAGGCTGGAGTTGCGGCAGCAGCCAGCAGACCGGTAGCGATCAGAGTCTTGGTAAATTTGGCCATTTTATTGGTCTCTTGTGCGTTAGTTGAGGTTTTCCGTAGCCTGCCCACAAGGAGCGAGAGGAATTCTAATCAAATAAAATTGGGGGTGAAACAACTTCTCGGGAACTTTATCCGGAAGTGTGAATCTAATCACCCCCGATTCTACGCAAACGCTTGCTATTTGTCAGCAACTGAGAACAACTCACCCCCTTTACGGGCGACCAGCACAATCAACAACAACACGGGCAAGCCCAACAAACTGGTGCCGACAAAGAAGGCGCTGTAGCCAATCTGCTCCACCACCTGCCCCGAAAAACCGGCCAACAACTTGGGCAGCAGCAACATCACCGAGCTGAACAGGGCGTATTGCGTCGCTGAAAACGCCACATTGGTCAGGCTGGAGAGATAGGTCACAAAAGCTGCGGTGGCGATGCCGGCGCTGAGGTTATCGAGCGAAATGATCAGGGTCAGCAGCTCCAGGTTGTGACCAACCTGATGGAGCAGGGCAAACAGCAGATTGGTGCTGGCGGTGAGCAGCGCCCCGAGAAACAGGATCCGCAGCGTGCCAAAGCGCATCACCAGCACGCCCCCCAGTGCCGCCCCCACCAGCGTCATGATAACGCCAAACACCTTGGTGATAGTGGCGACTTCGGTCTTGCTGAACTGCATATCCACATAGAAGCTGTTGGACATCACCCCCATCACCACATCCGCAATCCGGTAACAGGCGATAAGCAACAGGATAAGCAGCGCCGAGCGACCATAACGGCGAAAGAAGTCGGCAAACGGACTCCAGACCGCCTCATAACCCCAGGCTCCGGCACTTGCCAAGGGGGCGGGCCACCCCTTTTCCTGCAGCAGTGCCTTGCGCTCTGCCTGTTGTCTGCCCTGACCGGCCAGATCGATATCAGGTTCATGGCAGAACAGCGTGGTAATCACCCCGAGTGACATCAGACCGGCCATCACCAGATAGGTGATCTGCCAGCCACGATAGTCATAGCCGCTGTTGCTGCCAAACCAGGCTGCCAGCGCCAATGCGCCGGCACCGGCGATGATCATCGCCAACCGGTAGCCAGTCATGTAGGAGGCCGCCATCGCAGCCTGCAGTCGCTCGGGCGCGGATTCGATGCGATAGGCGTCGATCACGATATCCTGAGTCGCCGAGGCAAAGGCCACCAGCAGGGCGAACAAGGCCAAATGAGTCAACCCGCTCTTGGGATCACAAAGTGCCATACCGACCAGCGCACCAGCGATCAGCAGTTGGGAGAAGAGCATCCAGCTACGACGACGCCCCAGCAGTCTCGAAAGCAGTGGTAATGGCATGCGATCCACCAGCGGAGACCACATCCATTTAAAGCCGTAGGCGAGCGCCACCCAGCTCATGTAACCGATATCGGTCAGGCTGACATCGGCCTCGCGCAACCAGAATGAGAGGGTGCCAAATACCAGCAACAGCGGCAGACCCGATGAAAAGCCCATGGCAAAGAGAATGAGTACTCGGGCTTCGAGATAAACAGCGAGCGATTCCCGCCAACTCGGTGTGCGGATCATATTCAACTACCTGACGACTTTGGAAAAGTGCGTCATTTTGGCAGGTTGATGGCAGATAGCCAAGGCAAGCAAAGAGATAGGCAAAAGAAGCCCGGATAGAGAAAAGGCCCATCCCGAACGGGATGAGCCTTGTATTGTGATCTGACGAGGCGAGGTGACGAACCGCGTCCGGCGAGAGTTACTTGCCCGCTTTCTTGTCGACTTTCTTGTCTGCCGGAGTTTCTGCCAGCAAGAACACCTTCTTCAGAATGATGGGACTGGTCGGCACATCATTGGCACGCAAAATGGGGCTGTAACCGGTCTGTACCTGGGCCAACTTGTCCAGCACCTCCATCCCCTGCACCACCTGACCGAACACGGTATAACCCGCGGCGCCACCGGCGTTGAGGTTATTGTTGTCGACCAGATTGAAGTAGAACTGGCGAGTAGCGCTGTCGACCGCCTGGGTGCGAGCCATGGCGATGGAGCCACGCTTGTTGGGCAGACCGCCACGCGACTCGTTGACCACCGGCTCATAAGTCGGCAGCTGCTGGAACTGCTGGTTGTAACCCCCACCCTGCACCACGAAATCCTGGATCACCCGGTGGAAGATACTGCCGTCATAGCTGCCATCAGCCACGTAGCGCAGGAAGTTCTTCACCGTCTGGGGCGCCTGCTTAGGAGCCAGCTCCACCACGATATTGCCGTGGTTGGTCTCCATTCTGACTTTCGGGCCTGCGAACGCCAGCGGGGCGATCAGCATGGCCAGCAACCAGAGTTTTTTCATCATCAGACCCCTGCACCGTTCGGTTGACCTTTCAGGTAACCGCGCAGCGCGTCATCCGCCATGATCTGCTGCAGCACGCTACCCAGTTGCAGGTTCAGTGTAGACTCCAGGTCGGCCATGCTTGGCTCGCTCGGGCTCTCCTTGCTGGAGGACATGTTGAACTGCTTGGTCAGACGGTTGCCCTGAAAATCGGCGATCACCTGCAGGCTGACGCGGGATTTGGTGACATAGGTAAAGGTCTTCTCTTCCACATTGACTGCGGCGTTGGAAATCACCAGCGTCAGGTTGGTGGTGCCACTGTTGCCCACTTCCAGACCCTGGCTGCGCAGACCTTCGGCCAGCCGCTCGGCCATCAGCAGGTTGAGCGGACGCTCGCTGTTGACCAGCACGGGCGCTTTCTCTTTATGTTTGATGGAGAAGACGTAGGCAGCCTCACGCTTGTCTACCCCTTCCATGGTGATGCGATTGCCAGAGTAGTATTGCTGGTTGGCGGGGATCACCTGCGGATTGAGCAGCGCTGTCTCCGGCCAATGAGTGGCACACCCGCCCAGCATCAGGGCGGCCAGCAGCAAGAGTGACTTTTTCATCATGGTTTCCTTTGGCTTTAGCGTTTGATGGCTTTCAAAATAACGAATTTGCTGTTCGACGCAACGACTTGTGCGTTGGCAAACAAGCGCTTGAGTTTGTTGTGATAGTCCAGATGACGGTTGCCTACTATCCAGAGTTCACCCCCTTGAGGCAACACCCGGTGCGCATCGCTGAACATCTGCCAGGCGATATGATCGGTGATCGCCTGTAGCTGATGGAAAGGAGGGTTGCAGAGGATCCGATCCGCCGAGCCGACCGCCACCCCGTCGAGACAGTTATTGACCATAAAGCGGGCACGCGGCAGTGCATCAGGCAGATTGTGCTCGACGTTGAGCTGTGCCGAGGCGACTGCCATATAGGATTCATCGATAAAGGTCACCTCCACCTCGCTGTCTTTGGCGAGCAGCGACAGACCCAGCACCCCGTTGCCACAGCCCAGATCGATCACCTTGCGGGCACTGTGGATGGGCAGGTTGTCCAGCATAAAGCGGGCACCGATATCGAGACTGGTGCGCGAGAAGACGTTGGCATGGTTGTGGATGAGCATGCCACTCCCCTCCAGCGGCCAGACAGTCGGGAAGGGGTTGGCCAGCGCGGGACGTTCTGCCTGCGGCTCGCAGTGAATGAGGCGCGCCTTCTTCCAGGCCAGCGAGGTACGGGTAGGCCCCAAATACTTCTCGAACAACTTGAGGGTGGAGGTATGAATATCCTTCGCCTTGCCGGCAGCAATAACGCGGGTTGCCGGTGTCACCACCGCACGCAATGCCAGCAGCTGCTGCTCCAATAGAGCCTGATATTTGGAGACCTTGATCACCACAAGTGCTGGGGCATCGGGCAGCGGTGCCAGCGCATCCTGCAAGCGGATACCACCCGCATCCAGTCCGTTTTCGGCCAAATTGGCCAGGGTCGCCCGCTCACTGATGTAGGAGTCGGTGACGCAGCAGGGGGAGTGCGGATGCAGATAGGCGGCGAGCGCGCCAAAACCGTCATTCATGATGATGACGGGGCCCGCCTGCTCGAGGGGAGACTCCACCAGGGTGTTGATCAGGTATTCGTCAGCCGCATCCCAGGCTTGCAGGGTCTCCTGACTCTGGCGCGGATAGCGGTAGAGCGTGAGCTGGCAATGGGGAGTGTCGAGAAGGGTTTGCATAGGAAGAGTCCAACCTCGGCTTGATTCGTGTATACAGGCGCCAGGGGCGACGCAAAGTGGCGCTATTCTAGCGAGGAGCAGGAATTTCACCAGTTCGATGCGCATCAAGGGGACAACTGACGGGTGATTTCCCTCTTACGGGGGCTTATTCCATCCCGCGACTGCCGATAGAATGGCCAGACATTCACTCTGGAAGCCGATCCGATGACCATCCAACAACTGATTGAAGCCAAGCTGACCGCCGCCCTCTCTCCCTCCGTGCTGGAGGTGATCAACGAGAGCCACATGCACCGTGTGGAACCGGGATCTGAGAGCCACTTCAAGGTGGTGATCGTCAGCGAGCAATTTGCAGGGCAGCGGCTGCTGGCCCGTCATCGTCAGGTCAATTCGGTGCTGGCCGACGAGCTGGCCGGTGCCGTTCATGCACTGGCACTGCATACCTACACAGAGACCGAGTGGCAGGAAAAAGGCCGCGCCCCGCGCACCCCGAGCTGCGTTGGCAAACCGTCACTCTCCTGAAACCGGTTGTACCACAGGATTCCCCTCGAGAACCTGCCAACAAAAATTAAACATATTTCCCCCATTGGCCCCGAAAAGGCTACATCCAAGGGGGTATATTTCGACATCAAGGCTTTTTGCTGATAGTGGAGGCAACGGCAAATACCCCCATCGAGGTATCGAAATAAAAAAACCTTTAAAACCACTACTTACAAGGTGTCAGGGGCTTATTCATTGCAGGTTAATTTTGTGATGGCACGGGGATTTTGCCCATTTGGCATGGCAGAAAATGCACCTTAAGTGGTAAACTCAAGCGCTTTTGAGTGAGCCTGCATGTTGAATAATTGTTGAGCCTGCCCACCTGGCACAACCACAACATCGACTCATTCAACCACCCGTCGTGATGTATTTCTCGGCGCTAACCAACCTCTCCCGTAACGGTAGTGCAAGTAAGTATGATTACAATCAAAAGAGGACTGGACATCCCCGTGCTGGGTGCGCCAGAGCAAGTAATCTACGATGGCCCCGCCATCACCCGTGTTGCGACACTGGGCGAGGAGTTTGTGGGGATGCGACCTACTATGTTCGTCAAAGTAGGTGATCGCGTCATCAAAGGTCAGGATCTTTTTGAAGACAAGAAGAATCCGGGCGTTAAATTCACAGCTCCTGCCACCGGTGTGGTTTCAGAGATCAACCGTGGTGCCAAACGTGTTCTCCAGTCTGTGGTCATCGACCTCGACGGTTCCGATGAACAGGTGACGTTTGAGCATTTTGCCTCTGCCGAGCTGGCCAAGCTCGAGCGCAGCAAGGTGCAAGAGATCCTGGTCGCATCAGGTCAGTGGACTGCGTTGCGTACCCGTCCGTTCAGCAAAGTCCCCGCGGTAGCGTCTGCCCCGCGCGCCATCTTTGTGACTGCAATGGACACCAACCCGCTGGCAGCCGATGCCGAGCTGATTATCAAGGAACAGCCGCAGGCCTTCCTCGATGGTCTGGCCGTATTGACCCGCCTGACCGACGGCGCCGTCTACGTCTGTAAAGGCGAAGGCAGTCTGCCCCACTCTCCGCTGGCTCAGGTCAAGGAAGAGATCTTCGTTGGTCCGCACCCTGCCGGTCTGCCGGGTACCCATATCCACTTCCTGGATCCGGTCAGCAGCACCAAGGTGCAGTGGCACATCAACTATCAGGATGTGATCGCATTCGGCAAGCTGTTCACCACCGGTCAGATCTTCACTGACAAGGTGATCGCGCTGGCTGGCCCGAACGTGCTCAAGCCGCGTCTGCTGCGTACCCGTCTGGGCGCCTGCATCAGCCAGCTCACCAACAATGAGCTGCGTGCCGACGAAAACCGTATCATCTCCGGTTCTATCCTGAGTGGTGCCAAAGCCGAAGGTGTTCACGACTACCTGGGCCGCTACCACAATCAGGTTTGCGTGCTGGGTGAAGGTCGCGAGAAAGAGTTCCTGGGCTGGATCAACCCCAGCGCCAACAAGTTCTCTATCACCCGTACCACCCTCTCTCATCTGATGAAGGGCAAGCTGATCAACTTCACCACCACTACCAACGGTAGTGACCGTTCCATGGTGCCTATCGGCAACTATGAGCGGGTGATGCCACTCGACATCCTGCCGACCCTGCTGCTGCGGGACATGGTCTCCGGCGATACCGACGGTGCGCAAGCACTGGGCTGCCTGGAGCTGGATGAGGAAGATTTGGCGCTCTGTACCTTTGTCTGCCCTGGCAAGACAGAGTACGGCCCGATCTTGCGTGAGTGCCTGACCAAGATTGAACTGGAAGGTTAAGCGATGAGTTTCAAGCAACTTCTTGAAAATATGGAACACCACTTCGAACCGGGTGGAAAGTACGCAAAGTACTATGCCCTGTTCGAAGCGGCGTACACCCTGTTCTACACCCCGGGTAGCGTTACCCGCAACGCCTCCCACGTTCGTGATGCGCTCGATCTGAAGCGCATGATGATCATGGTGTGGCTGGCCGTGTTCCCGGCCATGTTCTGGGGCATGTACAACGTTGGTAACCAGGCGATTGCCGCCATTGCCCACATGGGTTCGGCTGCTGGTGCCAGCAGCTGGCAATATGCCCTGGCTACCATGCTGGGCGCCTCCCTCGATCCGGCTGTTGCCGGTATCGGCAGCAAGATGCTGATTGGCGCCACCCACTTCTTCCCGATCTACATCACCGTCTTCTTTGTCGGTGGTTTCTGGGAAGTGCTGTTCGCCATGGTGCGCAAACACGAGATCAACGAAGGCTTCTTCGTGACCTCCATCCTGTTTGCCCTGATCGTGCCGCCCGAGCTGCCCCTGTGGCAAGCTGCGCTGGGTATCACCTTCGGTGTGGTGATGGCCAAAGAGGTGTTCGGTGGTACCGGCAAGAACTTCCTGAACCCGGCGCTCGCTGGTCGTGCGTTCCTGTTCTTCGCCTACCCGGGCCAGATCTCCGGTGACGCCGTGTGGGTTGCCGTTGACGGCTTCTCCGGCGCAACAGCCCTGAGCCAGTGGGCCCAAGGCGGCCAGATGGCGCTGATCAACGGTGCTACCGGCCAGGCTATCAGCTGGATGGACGCTTTCCTGGGTAACCTGCCGGGTTCCATCGGTGAAGTCTCTACCCTGATGATCCTGCTGGGTGCCGCCATGATCGTCTACATGCGCATCGCCTCCTGGCGCATCATCGCCGGCGTGATGATCGGTATGATCGCCACCTCCCTGCTGTTCAACGTCATCGGTTCCGATACCAACCCCATGTTCAACATGCCGTGGCACTGGCATCTGGTACTGGGTGGCTTCGCCTTCGGTATGGCCTTCATGGCGACCGACCCTGTCTCCGCAGCCTTTACCAACAAAGGCAAGTGGTGGTATGGCGCCCTGATCGGCGTAATGGTCGTGCTGGTTCGCGTGGTCAACCCAGCGTTCCCGGAAGGCATGATGCTGGCCATTCTGTTTGCGAACCTGTTTGCTCCCCTGTTTGACCACTTCGTCGCTCAGGCAAACATCAAGCGGAGGATTGCTCGTGGCGTTTAATAAAGATTCAACCCTCGGCACCGTCAGCGTGGTCACCGGCCTGTGTCTGGCCTGTTCCATCGTGGTATCCGTTGCCGCTGTGGGCCTGCGTTCTACCCAGCAGGAAAACAAGGCGCTGGACAAGCAGAGCAACATTCTCGCCGTAGCCGGTGTGGATGTGAGCGAAGTGGCCAAGCGCGACCTGGCCAAACTGTATGGCGAGAAGATCGAAGCGCGTCTGGTGGATCTGGCGACCGGTGACTTTGTTGACGGCGATGCCGACAACTTCGACACCAAGCAGGCAGCCAAAGATCCGGCCCGCAGCATCCGTCTTGCCGCCGCTGACGACAAGGCCAGCCTGCGTCAGATCTCCAAGCAGATCCCGGTATTCTTCGCCAAGGATGCCGAAGGCAAGATCGACAGCATCATCCTGCCCATCTACGGTCAGGGTCTGTGGTCGACCATGTATGCCTTCGTCGCCGTTGCCGCTGATGGCCAGACCATCAAGGGCATCACCTACTATGACCACGGTGAAACCCCGGGTCTGGGTGGCGAGATCGAAAATCCGGCCTGGCGCGAGCTGTTTGTCGGCAAGAAGCTGTTCGATCAGGATGGCATGCCGGCGCTGCGCGTCATCAAGGGTCACGCTCCGGCGGGCTCCGAGCACGAGATCGACGGTCTCTCCGGTGCTACCCTGACCGGTAACGGTGTACAGCATACCTTTGACTTCTGGATGGGTCCCAAGGGCTTCGGTCCTTTCCTGGCCAAGGTTCGTGCAGGAGAAATCAACAATGGCTGACAAGAGCGAAATGAAAAAGTTGCTGTTGACTCCAGTGCTGGGCAACAACCCCATCGCCTTGCAGGTGCTGGGTGTCTGTTCCGCACTGGCGGTTACCAGCCAGATGAAGACAGCGTTTGTAATGACCCTTGCGGTCATGGCGGTCACCGCCTTCTCAAACCTGTTCATCTCCCTGATCCGCAACCAGATCCCGAACAGCGTGCGGATCATTGCCCAGATGGCGATCATCGCCTCGCTGGTTATCGTGGTTGACCAGGTGCTCAAGGCGTATGCCTATGACATCTCCAAGCAGCTGTCAGTCTTCGTCGGTCTCATCATTACCAACTGTATCGTGATGGGCCGCGCCGAAGCCTACGCCATGAAGAGCGCGCCGCTCCCCTCCTTCCTAGATGGTATCGGTAACGGTCTGGGCTATGGCGCCATTCTGCTGAGTGTCGCGACCGTGCGTGAACTGCTGGGCTCCGGCACCTGGTTTGGCATCGAGCTGCTGCCGCTAGTGAACAACGGTGGCTGGTATGTACCCAACGGCCTCCTGCTGCTGCCGCCGAGTGCATTCTTCATCATTGGTCTGATCATCTGGGGCGTGCGCACCAAGGATCCCAAGCAGGTGGAGGCGAAGGATTAAGGTATGGAACACTATCTGAGTCTGTTGATTAAATCGATCTTCATCGAAAACCTGGCACTCTCCTTCTTCCTGGGGATGTGTACCTTCCTGGCGGTATCCAAGAAGGTCAAGACCTCCATGGGTCTGGGTATTGCCGTTATCGTGGTGCAAACCATCGCCGTACCGGTCAACAACCTGATCTACAACTACGTGCTGAAGGCCGGAGCTCTCTCCCCTGACCTAGATCTGAGCTTCCTGAGCTTCATCACCTTTATCGGGGTGATCGCAGCGCTGGTACAGATCCTGGAGATGGCGCTGGACAAGTACTTCCCGGCTCTCTACAACGCGCTGGGCATCTTCCTGCCGCTCATCACCGTGAACTGCGCCATCTTCGGTGGCGTCTCCTTCATGGTGCAGCGTGACTACACCTTCGTGGAGTCTGTGGTCTACGGCGTGGGCTCAGGGGCAGGCTGGATGCTGGCGATCGTTGCGCTGGCGGGTATCCGCGAGAAGATGAAGTACTCCGATGTTCCGGAAGGCCTGCGTGGTCTGGGCATCACCTTCATCACCGCCGGTCTGATGGCGCTGGGCTTCATGTCCTTCTCTGGTATCTCCCTGTAATCGGCTTTCCTGCAATCAGAAAGGAACGATAGATGGAAATTATTTTGGGTGTGGTCATGTTTACCGTGATCCTGCTGGCACTGGTGGCAGTCATTCTGTTCGCCAAGTCCAAGCTGGTGACCGCGGGCGACGTGACAATCAGCATCAATGGTGACCCGGCCAAGGCTGTGACCAGCCCGGCCGGTGGCAAGCTGCTCGGCGTACTCGCCGGCAACGGTATCTTCGTCTCTTCCGCCTGTGGCGGCGGTGGCTCCTGCGGCCAGTGCAAGGTACGGGTGAAATCCGGTGGCGGCGACATCCTGCCGACCGAACTGGATCACATCAGCAAGGGTGAAGCCCGTCACGGCGAGCGTCTGGCCTGCCAGGTCACCGTGCGTGGCGACATGGACATCGAACTGCCGGAAGAGATCTTCGGGGTGAAGAAGTGGGAATGTACTGTTATCTCCAACGATAACAAGGCCACCTTCATCAAGGAGCTCAAGCTGCAGATCCCCGATGGCGAGAGCGTACCGTTCCGCGCCGGTGGTTATATCCAGATCGAAGCGCCGGCTCACCATGTCTACTACAAGAACTTCGATATTCCCGAGGAGTATCGCGGTGACTGGGATCGCTTCAAGATTTTTGAGCTGGAGTCCAAGGTCGATGAGCCGATCATCCGTGCCTACTCCATGGCAAACTATCCGGAAGAGTTCGGCATCATCATGCTGAACGTGCGTATCGCGACCCCGCCCCCGAGCAACTGGACTGCCCCTCCGGGACAGATGTCCTCCTACATCTTCAGCCTGAAGGCTGGCGACAAGGTGACTATCTCCGGTCCGTTCGGTGAGTTCTTCGCCAAGGATACCGATGCCGAAATGGTATTCATCGGTGGTGGTGCAGGTATGGCGCCGATGCGTTCCCATATCTTCGACCAGCTGCGTCGCCTGAAGTCCAAGCGCAAGATGAGCTTCTGGTACGGTGCCCGTTCCAAACGCGAGATGTTCTATGTCGAAGACTTCGACATGCTGGCGGCCGAGAACGAGAACTTCACCTGGAACGTAGCCCTGTCCGATCCGCAACCGGAAGACAACTGGGATGGCTACACCGGCTTCATCCACAACGTGCTCTACGAGAACTATCTCAAGAACCACGAAGCGCCGGAAGATTGCGAGTTCTACATGTGTGGACCTCCCGTGATGAACGCAGCCGTCATCAACATGCTCAAAGATCTGGGCGTTGAGGACGAAAACATCCTGCTGGATGACTTTGGTGGTTAATCCATGAACAGCGTTGTAAAGACCTGGCTAGCCTTCGGGCTAGCCTTTTTCTTGACAGGGTGCGGTCAGGAAAGCACGGTCCAGTCGAAACCGGAGATCCATATCACCGGCAGCACCATGGGCACTTACTACTCCATCAAGGTGGCGGACAACGTCATCAGCGATGCAGCCAAGTTTCAGGCCGAGGTCGATGTACTGCTGGAGCGAGTCAACGATCAGATGTCCACCTATCGCCCCGATTCCGAACTGTCGCGCTTCAATCAGCACCACAGTTCGACACCGGTAGTGGTATCGCGGGACACCGCGCGGGTCATTACAGAAGCCATTCATATTGGCCGTGAGAGCCAGGGGGCGCTGGACGTCACCGTCGGCCCCTTGGTCAATCTGTGGGGCTTCGGTCCGGACAAACGGCCGACCAAGATGCCATCAGAGGAGCTGATCACCCAGACCCGTCAGAAGACCGGCCTGGGCAACCTGCACGTCATCACTTCGGTCGATGCCGACACCCTGCAAAAGGACATCCCGGATCTTTACGTTGATCTCTCCGCCATTGCCAAGGGCTTTGGTGTCGACAAGGTGGCCGAGTATCTGGAGTCTCTGGGTGCGCGCAACTATCTGGTGGAGATCGGCGGCGAGCTGCGGATCAATGGCGTCAACGGCAAGGGACACCCCTGGCGCGTTGCCATCGAAAAGCCGACAGCCAATGCCGGTTCGGTGCAGGAGGTGATCGTTCCGGGTGACAACGGAGTGGCCACTTCGGGCGAATATCGCAACTACTATGAGATGGATGGCCAGCGCTTCTCCCACACCATAGATCCACGCACCGGCAAGCCAATCCAGCACCGCATGGTGTCGGTCACCGTGATCCACCCCTCCTGCATGACCGCAGACGGGCTGGCGACCGTATTCATGGTAATGGGACCGGAGAAGAGCCTGGCCTATGCCAAAGAGCGCGGCCTGGCGATCTTCGTGATCACCAAGACGGACAACGGCTTTGAAGAGGCCTACTCCGATGCGTTCAAACAGTATCTGGTCAGGAAATAGGGAGGATAGATGCAGGTTTTTCTGATCACCTTCGGGGTATTCATGCTGGTGATAGCCGCCATGGCTATCGGCTATATCTTCCAGAAAAAATCCATCTCCGGCTCCTGTGGCGGTCTGGGAAGCGTTGGCATCGAGAAAGAGTGCGACTGCCCCGAGCCCTGCGACAATCGCAAGAAGAAGATGGCCAAGGAAGAGGCCCGTCGCAAGATGCTGGAAGAGAACCGCATCATCTGATGACTCTGATTGTTCGATAAACAAAAGCGCGCCATCGGCGCGCTTTTTACTGGGCGTTATCTTGCGTTAACGGTCAGGCTGACGTTCGATATAGAGGATCACCTCGCCAAGATGGATACCGAACTTGCTGATCTCGGCACGATTGATCAGACGATCTTCGTCCAGCAGATACATCCAGTCATCGAAGCTCACCCGCACTACCTCGCCATCCGGCAGCGCCAGATCAAGCTGATAATGCCAGTTGAGGGCAAACCCTTGGCTTTTACCCATCGCCTCCCCCACCACATCGGAAGCAGTACCTCGCCAGTGACCGTCAACCCCCTTGCTCAGATACCAGGTACGGGTCTGCTGGCGGCCATCATCAAAGTAGAACTGCTCGAACAGCTCTCCCTTGCCATCCTTCCAACGACCCACCATCTCGACCCGAAAGCGACTGGTCACTTCGCCGCTGCGGTCGGTTACCAGGCCGTGAGCCACTAATTTACCGTTGAAGAAACGGGCGAGATCCCAGCTTGGCCCCTGCCCCCGATAGTCATCGAGACTGGCACCACAGCCGCTCAGCAGCAAAAAAGGGAGCAACAGCAACCAGCGGTATGCACGATAGAAAAACATTGGAAACTCCATGTTCAGGGTTGGCCACGCAGGCGGCGGGTCAGGGCGGGATCGCGGCTGTTGTCAGCCAGCCAGATGGCGAGAAAAGCGGCCGAGAATTGCGGATCGGCCAGAGTGCCGAGGGGTTTTTCCTGCCACCAGAAGTGGCCTGCCCCCTCCTTGTCGACATAGAAGGTGAGCTTGTCGCCTGCCTGCACATCGGGCCAGAGTGCAGCGAGCTGGCCGAGCCAGCGCTGACGCTCGGCGTCAGTGCCAAGACCTAGCCGCTGCCACTCGGCGGCGGTGGCGCTCAGCAGATCTTCCCGCTCGATGGATCGGGCATAGGTGAGAGTCAGAGCCTGTGGATAGTGACCGGGCTGATAGCGCCCGCTCGCGCTGTAGAGGGTGGCATCGTAGAGCTTGAACCAGAGCCAGTTCATCTCCCCCTGCCCGACCGGGCGCAACTGCTGCCAGGGGGCGGCAGAAGCCTGCACTGCGGTTGCAGCAAAGAGCGCAAACGCCAGCATCAGCGGGTTAATTCCACCCCATATGCCAGTGGTTGGGGTCTTCCAGTTCATGCCAGTCCATCTCCTGTTCCTGCAGGGTGTTGATATCCTGCATCACCACCTGCATCAGCTCCCCTTTCGCGTTCCGCTGGCAGGCAACCACCAGATAGAAGCGATCAGCGAGCTCATGCTGGCCCTCTTTGGTCCATTTGGAAAAAAGCAACGAGTCGGTCGAAAAGGTGTTTGTCATGACTCACCCTCCAGCTTGACCATTACCCACAGGAGTACGGGTAACCACCACATCCAGATCACTGCCAGCAGCGCCGTGCTGATCCAGATGCCCCAGGGTAAGTTTACTGCCCCCATGGCGGCCCCCGCCACATAGGAGGAGGTGCCGCCAAATACGCCAAACAGCGCCTGCTGCCAGCGAGGCAAGCTCAGCAGCCAGCGCATACCGTGGGCCAGCGTCAGGGCAAAACCGAGCCAGAGCAGCACCAGCCAGAGGGGAAAACCGGACGGGAACCGGAACAGGCCGAGCTGCCAGAGCAGGGCATCCAGCAGACAGCCGACGACCGCGATGGGAAGCAGCCGCCAGTCACGCTGGCGGCTGGGTGAGAAGAGAAAGTGCAGCAGCAACATTGCCAGCAGCGGGCCCGGCTGCTGCCACTTCACCGCCAGCAACCAGTAGAGGTTGAACCCCAGCAGGTGAGCCCACTGCCACATGGTCAGTGACCGCTTACTGGCACATCACCCGACCAGCCAGCGGGCCCCGGCTTGGCGGCCTCCAGCTGCACCAGACTGATGCTGCGCTCCCAGAATCCCCCCTCGCAATAGGCAAAGTAGAAGTGCCACAGCCGGATGAAATCCTGGCTGTAACCGAGCTTGGGCAGCTCGGGTGCCAACGCCAGAAACCGCTCGCACCAGTGAGCCAGTGTACGGGCATAGTGATGACCGTGATCGTGCAACCGCACCAGCTGCATGTCGGTCTCACGCGCCAGCAACCCCGCCATCTGGGAGACGCTCGGCAGGCAGCCACCGGGGAAGATGTAACGCTGGATAAAATCGACCCCGCGCAAGTACTGGGCATGGCGCTGATCGGCGATGGTGATGGCCTGAATGAGCAGACGGCCACCGGGCTTGAGCAGCCGCGACAGCTGGCGGAAATAGTCGGGCAGGAAGGCGTGCCCCACCGCCTCGATCATCTCGATGGAGACCAGCTTGTCATACGTCCCCTCCAGTTTGCGGTAATCCTCCAGCAGCAAGGTGATGCGATCCCCCAGCCCCTCCCGCGCAATCCACTCCTTGGCGTAGTCATGCTGGGCCCGGGAGATAGTCGTGGTGGTCACCCGGCAGCCATAGTGGTGGGCGGCATAGACGGCGAGGCCGCCCCAGCCGGTGCCGATCTCCAGCAGATGATCGTCAGGGCCCAGCTCCAACCGCTCGCAGATGGTACGCAGCTTGGCCTGCTGCCCCTCTTCCAGAGTGGCGTCGGCGCTCGGGTAGATGGCGCTCGAGTACTGCATATGGCTGTCGAGAAACCCCTGATAGAGGGTATTGCCGAGATCGTAGTGGGCGGCAATGTTGGAGCGCGAGCCGGTCAGGGTATTGCGATTAAGCCAGTGGCGCACCTTATTGAACGGGAAACTGAGCCAGCCGAGGCGCCGCTCAAGGGAGTCGAGCAGGGTCAGGTTGCGGGCCAGCAGCCGCACCAGCGCCACCGGATCCGGGCTGGTCCAGAGCCCCTCCACCCAGGTTTCCCCAGCGGCGATGCTGCCTCCCAGCAACAAGCGACGATAGAAGGCCGGATCCTGCACCACCAGTTCGGCATGCAGATCGGTGCCCGCCACGCCAAAGCTGTGGCGCTCACCGCCATCCCGCAGCAGCAGCTGGCCATGTTCGAGGCGACCCAGCAGATTGAGCAGCAGTTGCCTTGCCCCCTTGTCGATGAAAGAGGCAGAGAGGGTTGATTGAGCAAGTTCCATTAGCGGCTCTCCGGATGGGTAAAAATCGGGGTTCGTTTGATAAAAAGACGCAGGGCCTGCCAGTAGATCCCGAGCAGTACCTTCATGGTCATCCAGGGCCAGCGGGCCAGCAGGGCCACCAGCCCCTTGCGCGACAAGGGTTCGCGAGTGAGCGCCAGGGTTGCGTCAAACAGCTTGGCTTCACCGGATACGGGATGACTCTCGATATGGATCAGTGTCTCCTGCGCGGGCGGCCTGATCCGCCAGTGATAACGCATCGCCAGCCCCATAAAGGGGGAGACGTGAAAATCCTTGTCATGGGGCGCCAGCGCCGCCAGATCCAGCAGGTAGTAGTGACGCTCGTTCCAGGGGGTGTTCGACACCTCCGCCAGCAGATAGCGCGCCTCGCCCTGCCGGTAGCAGAAGTAGAAGTTGACCGGACTGAAGTAGAAGCCCAGACAACGCACATTGCCGAGCAGCAGCACCCGCCCCTCGGGGTCGGCATCGCCCCCCAGTTCGCTCACCTTCTGCCACACCGCCTGCTTGAGGCTCCCCTCGCTGCCCTTGAGATAGTCATGGCGGTGAAACGAGAGCAGCCCCGAGCGCTCCACCCCGAACCAGCGCCCCTGATCGAGCTGCGGCAGCTCGTCGAGATCCAGTCCCAGCATAAAGAGGCTGTAGGAGAAGGCGTGGGGCCGCGGCGCGAAACGGCGGTGGCGCACCGAACCCTGCCAGATGGCGCTGGTAACACCAGCCAGTTCGTCGGCTCCCTCATGTTCGGTGGCCACGGTGGCGCCATTCATAGCTCGGCCCCGAAGCGCCTGGCGACATCCAGCGCGCTGCGCACCCCATCCTCGTGGAAGCCGTTGTACCAGTAGGCACCGCAGAAGTGGGTGTGCTGCTGGCCGCAGATCTCCGCACGCCGCTGCTGGGCGGCGATAGAGGCCTGATTGAACACCGGATGGTGGTAGACGAAGCGGCGCAGCACCTTGCTCTCATCCACCTTGCCCTTGGGGTTGAGGCTGACGCAGAAGGGCTCCGGCGAGTTCACCCCCTGCAGGATGTTCATGTTGTAGCTCACCAGCGGCCGTGTCTCATCGTTGCCATCGAGCTGATAGTTCCAGCTGGCCCATGCCTTGCGACGGGTGGGCAGGCA
This sequence comes from Aeromonas sp. 600948, assembly GCF_049174875.1. Taxonomy (NCBI): domain Bacteria; kingdom Pseudomonadati; phylum Pseudomonadota; class Gammaproteobacteria; order Aeromonadales; family Aeromonadaceae; genus Aeromonas; species Aeromonas sp. 600948. The sequence continues at coordinate 20,040 of NZ_JAAKTY010000012.1, read as the reverse complement.
GCGAGCATCGGTATGGAGCCAGACATCGTTGGCCTGATAGGGCATGTCGCCGAGGATGGCCTGCTCCCGCTCGCCGGGATCCGCCAGCAGCGCCAGCGCCTGATCGCTGTGGCAGGCGAAGATCACCTCGTCAAACCGCTCCTCGCCGTAACTGCTCTGGATCACAACGCCATCCGCGTCCCGCCGAACGCTCTGCACCGGACAGGCGAGTCGGATCTGCGACTGCCAACCCGCGGTAAGGGGGCCGATATATTCCCGCGAGCCACCCGGGATCACGTACCACTGGGGGCGATTGGCCACATCCAGCAGGCCGTGGTTGGCAAAAAAGCGCAGGAAGAAGCCAAGGGGGAAGGCGCGCATATCGGCCAGGGTCGATGACCAGATCGCCGCCCCCATCGGCAAGATGTAGTGGCGGGCGAAGTAGTCGCTAAACTCCCCCGCCAGCAAAAAATCCCCCAGCGTCAGCTCGGGGCCAGCCCCCTGATGCTGACCATCCGCCAGCCAGGCCCGCGCCTCCCGGTTGAACCGCAAGATCTCGGCGACAAAGCCATAGAAGCGCGGACTCAGCAGATTGCTGCGCTGGGCAAACAGGGTATCGAGATTGTGGCCGTTGTACTCCAGCCCCTCCGGGCTCTTTACCGAGAAGCTCATCTCGGCCGGTTGGCGCGCCATGCCAATCCGCGCCAGCAACTTCAAGAAGTTGGGGTAGGTACGATCGTTGAAGACGATAAAGCCGGTGTCGATGGCATAGCTGCGGCCAGCCTGATTCACATCGACGGTGGCGGTGTGACCACCCAGGGTCGGCGCCGCTTCGAACAGGGTGATGTCATGGAGTTTGTGGAGCAGAAAACCGGCGGTGAGCCCCGAGATCCCTGAACCGACGATGGCGATCTTTTTCTTCATGAATGGCTTCCTTTCGATACGAGTGCGCGGCCAAGGCGCAGCCAGAGCCCCACCGGCAGCGCACCAAGTAGGCGCAGCAACCAGATGAAACGGCGGGGAAAGTGGATCTGGTGACGACCAGCGGTCAGCCCGTCCATGATGGCGCGGGAGGCCTGCTCCACCGTCACCAGACAGGGCATGGGAAAATCATTTTTGGCGGTGAGCGGCGTCTGGACAAAGCCGGGGCGGATCAGGGTCACCCCGATCCCTTTGCTGGCCAAATCGAGGCGCAAGGTATCCGCCAGATAGTCGAGGGCCGCCTTGGAGGCGCCATAGGCCTCGGCTCGTGGCAGCGGCAGCCAGCTCACCGACGAACTGACGATGGCCAGCCGTGACCCAGCCCCTAGCAACGGCAAGAAGGCGGCCAGCGCATGGCCGGTAGCGGTCAGATTGGTGTCGATGACACGGGCAAACAGCTCGCTGTCAAACCCCTCGCCGACATCCATGTACTCGCAGTTGCCTGCGTTGAGGATTAGCAGATCGAGGGATGGCAGCGTAGCGGCTATCCCGCTCATTGCGGCCAGATCACGGGCATCGAACTGCAGCGGAGTGACGCCATCCAGCCCCAGCGCCTGCAGCCGTTCGCCATCGCGGCCACAACCCCACACCTGCCAGCCGGCGCGCCGGTAATCCAGCGCCAACTGGCGACCTATGCCGGAGGTCGCGCCTGTGATAAGCACTCGGCCGCTCATGCGCCAAGCCTCATCTTGATGCTGCGAACCACTGGCCCGAGCAACGGCAACTGCTCGTAGAGCATGGCGCCCAGGTCAAAATAGTCCCTGTGCTGGCACACCTTGCCCGCCTCGTCGAATTCGAGGCGGGTGGCCCCCTCCACCGTCACCGGCTCACCACCACGCAATCTGGGGTGAGAGAAGGTCATGGTCCAGCCGAGCCAGGCCTGTGGCCCTTGCTGCTGCTGACTGGTGATGACGAAACGGCAGTAGGCGAGACGCTGATAGAGGGCGGCAAAATAGTCGCCAAGGGCCGCCAGCCCCTCGATACGGTGAGCCGGATCGATAAAGAGCACCTGTTCGGCATAGACCTCGGGCAAGCGATGCAACTGCTGTTTGTCCAGTTGCTGATAGAGGCCAATAAAGCGGGCCAGCGGCTCGTTCATCCTATTTCTCCAGAGAGCGAAACATCTCGATGGCTCTCACCCGGGCAACGGCGTGATCCACCATGGGTGCCGGATAATCCTGTCGCCCCTTGAGTCGCAGCCAGTCGTGGGGCTGATGCACATAAGCGGCAGGAATATCGGCAAGTTCAGTTACCCAGGTACGGATAAACTCCCCTTGTGGATCAAATCGTTGCCCCTGAGTGGTGGGGTTGAAGATCCGAAAGTAGGGGGCGGCATCGGCACCGGTGCCTGCAGCCCACTGCCAGCCACCGTTGTTGGCTGCCAGATCCCCGTCGATCAGTCGACTCATGAAGTAATCCTCCCCGAGCCGCCAGTGGATATGGAGATCCTTGGTGAGAAAGCTCGCCACTATCATTCGCAGCCGGTTGTGCATCCAGCCGGTGGTGTTGAGACAACGCATCGCTGCATCAACGATGGGGTAGCCGGTACGGCCCTCGCACCAGGCGGCGAAGGCATCCGGGTCCCAGCTCCACGGCAAGGCTGCCGTCTCTGGTTTGAAGGGGCGATTCATGGAGAGGGTCGGGATCAGCACCAGCAGGTGGCGATAGAACTCACGCCAGATGAGCTCATTGAGCCAGACAAAGCCGGGCTGGGCCTTGGACTGGGGCCGATAGCCAAGCCGCTGCTGAAGCGCCGCCACACACTGACGAGGACTGATGATGCCCGCCGCCAGATAGGGGGAAAGCACAGAGGTGCCCGCGATGGCAGGAAAATCCCGGGTCTCGCCATAGTCGAGCACCGCCTGCTCCAGAAAAATGTTCAAACGACGCAGAGCTTCCACCTCGCCCACAGGCCAGCGGGGGTCTGCCGTCAGTTCGCCAAGGGCGGCATCGACGAAGTCCCGCTCGGCCAGCGGCTGCCACGGCAGCGGCTCACCACGAGCAGTGGGCGCGCGATGAATGACAAACCCCTCCTCGTCGAGGGCCTTGAGCCAGGCACGGCTAAAAGGAGTGAAGACCTTGAACATCTCACCCGAGCCGGTCAGCACCCGCCCCGGCGGCAATACGCAACAGCCGTTGAGCCAGTGACAACTCACCGCCTGTTCTGCCAGCGCGGCGCTGACAGCGTGGTCGCGACGCTGCTCGTCGATCTCGATAGCCTGATTGGCATAGAGCTGGGTCACCCCCTGCTCGCGGCATAGGTCTGCCAACGCAGCGGGCGCCTCGGCAAAAGTCTCCACTCGCAGCAGATGGAGCGGGATGCCGAGGGCCGCCAGCTCGCGGCCCAGCACATCGACCTGCGCCAACATAAAGCGCTGACGAATCGGGGCCATTTTGTGCTGCCGCCACTGGGTGGGAGAGATGATAAAGAGCGCGGCCACCGGCTCATCACCGGCGCAGGCATGCCGTAGCGCCGGGTTGTCGGCAAGGCGCAGATCGTTGCGCAACCAGACCAGCTTCATGATTTTTTCCTCCCGCGTCCGCTGGCACCAGCCGCAGCAGGTGCGTCCACCATCAGCTCGGCAAGGCTCGCCTGCCAGCCGTGGGCTTTAAGCCACTCATCATCGTAGAGACGGCCCAGTTCGCCAAACAGGCGCGTGCCTGCAGGCCACCCGGCGGCCAGCTCCGGTTTGCCAAGACCAGCTCCCAGCAGTACCAGCCAGGGGGTAACGGCACGCCCCTCCAGCAAGCTGGCATGGCGAGGCTCTACCGCTCCCAGCAGTTGCACCTCATAGCCTTGACCGATCAGCTCGTAAGCGGCCCACACCAGATCGAGGGGGCCGACCTGTCCCCAGCTCACCAAGGTGATCGGCACGCCCTTCTCCTGCTCGATCAGGTGGCGGGCGAAGCGGGTATGGAACCAGCCCAGCCACACCTGTTGCAGCAGCTCGCCATCGGGCCGCTCGCGCCACAACCCCAGCAGCCGCTCCACCAGCGGTTGCAGTACCCGGCTGCGCACCAGCTCGAACGGGTAGCTAGCCAGCAAATCGTTGAGCTCAGCCTCCGCCTTGCGCTGGTTGAAGGCGAGTAACGCCTGACTGAACTGCTCCAGAGTCTGCTGCCAGTGATCGCTCACCGGCTCGGAATGGGGTTCGCTCAGGAGCCCCTTCACCTGCCCGATACTCACACCCCGCTCCAGCCAGCTCAGGATCTCGCCGATTTGGCGGATATCCTGCTCGCTGTAGAGGCGGTGGCCCTTTTCGGTGCGGGCCGGTTGCACCAGACCATAGCGGCGCTGCCAGGCACGCAGGGTCACGGCGTTGACGCCGGTGAGACGGGAGACCTCGCGAATGGGGTAGATCCCCTCATCAGCCAGAGGAGCAACTTCTTGCGATAAATCAGACATGACAACGTCCATCAAACAGAGGTGTAAAGCGCCCCGATGCAAACCATGCGCCGGGGCAACAGAACGGATTCAGAGCCCGTAACGCAATTTGAGCGTATCGGGGTGCGGATTGAGATAAACCTGCTCGGCGAGATAGGGATTGGGGTACTCGCGCAGGTAGTGGCGGATCAAGGTGAGCGGCACCAGCAAGGGGAAGATGCCGGTGCGGTACTTGTCGATGGTATCGGCCAGCTCCTGCTTCTGGGCCGGGGTCAGCACCCGCTTGAAGTAGCCCTGCAGGTGCATCAGCACATTGGTGTGGCTGCGACGGTTGGCCCGCAGGGTCAGCGCGGTCATCAATCCCTTGATGTAGTTGTCGGCCACCTCCTGCAAATTGGTGGACTTGCCCAGATTGCCGAGCAGCTTGCCGAGCGCCCTGTAGTGGGTGGTGGCGTGGGAGAGCACCAGATACTTGTAGCGGGAGTGGAAGCGGATCAGCGCAGAGGCGGTGATACCACGCGCACAGAGCTGCTGCCAGTCGTGGTAAGCGAAGACCCGCAGCACGAAATTCTCCCGCAGGATGGGATCACAGAGCCGGCCATCCTCTTCCACCGGCAACAGGGGGTTGGCCTCCATCAACGCCTTGGCAAAGAGGCCGATCCCCTCCTTGGCGCTCCCCTCATTGTTGGCGCCATAGACCTTGACCCGCTCCATACCGCAGCTGGGTGATTTGGCACAGAGGATATAGCCGGAGATGAAGTCGAGCTGGCGTGCCTTCTGCTCGCTGAACGCAATCAGCTTTTCAGTGACATCGAAGCTACCATTGCTCGCCTCGGCACGGATCTCGCCGTTGCGCTTGACCAGCCGGATGGCGGCGCGAGGCGCCCCCAGACCGATAGCCATCTCGGGACAGACGGGGTGATAGTCAAAGTGAGCGCCAAGATCCCGTTCGCAGAAGCTGGAGCGCTTGTGGCCCCCGTCGAAACGCACCTCTTGTCCCAGCAGGCAAGCACTGATACCGACTTTAATCTTGTACATGATGGCACTCCTTGTATAAACCTTGATTCAGTTATAGCAGTTATACAAAAAAATGGAAGTTGTATAACTATCGCCGACTGATACGACACAAGGAGAAAAAAGAGATCACTGGAAAACGAAAAAACCCATGGCGAACGCCATGGGTAAAAATCAAGACACTACGGACTACTGGAAGGGGGATTAGAAACTGTATTTCACACCCAGGCTGGAGATGGAGCCTTTCTGCAGATCCCAGCTGCGATAGGTGTAGTCGGCAGTCAGCGCCCAGTTCTGGTTGAGCTTGTAAGCACCGCCTACCTTGAAGTCATGCATATCATCGGTCATGTTGGCGTAACGGTAAGCCGTGGAAAGCTCGATGTCGCCGATGTCGTAGCGCAGACCCACTTCACCGTACATGCTGCCACTATCCTTGCGAGCCACTTCGTCCCATCCCTTGTTGTTCTTGGCCAGCTCACGCTCAAGTTGATAGCCCATCAAACCGGTTTCGCCATAGAGATTGAGTCCTGTGCTCAGCGGGGTAAAGACACCGATACCCAGGCTGGAGATGGACATGCTGTCATTGCCGTCGTTGCGGGAGGTGAATTCGGTTCCGGCACGACCGTAGAAGTTGGAGCCAAAGCTCTTTGAGAGGTCCAGGCTCAGACCACCAAAATCACGGGTACCTTTGCTGGCAGCATCACGGGGAAATGCAGCGCTGTCTTGGCTAAGGTAATCAGACTTGGTGTGCGCCCAGGTCAAACCGCCCTTTGCGTAGCTGAACGCATCCTGTGCCAGAGCGGAAGTAGAGGCGAAACCGGCCAGAACCAGAAGAGATACAGTTGCTTTTTTCATGATGATAACTCCATGTGATTGGGCCCGTTGCTAGCGAGCTGGTATGGAGTCATTGTGCGGTCAGCATCCCGGCTTGCCGAGCGGCAAGCTGTTGCAAAACCATGTCAGATGTAAGCAGATATTTCCCGAGATGTCAGGGGTAACAAATTGCCGGCCCAATCGGTTTGCATGGGCCGGACAACACCAAATCAGCGGAAGACCACCTCATCAATTTCGACCCTGACCAAGGGCTGCCCGGTCAATCCGGCAGGACGGGGGATCTCGAGGGCCAACGACGGACGGACTTGCCCCTTGCGCAGATAGGTCTCCGGCAGGCGGTTCTCGGCAACCCAGAAACGGGCCTCCTGACGGCTCAGCTGCACTCCATCAGCACTGAACAGGGTCACCATGCCACGCACCCCGACCACATTGCGGGTGCCGGTATTGCTCACCATAAAGGTCAGCACCAGCGGGTCAGATCCCTCGATCTTGTCCAGCTTGACCACCACACCGTCGCGTGCCATCTGGGCAAGCAGCTCCGGATTGGCCTTGGCCTGATCGGTCAGCACCGGAGCAGCAACGGCCACCACGGCCCCAGCCTTCCCATCAGCAGCCACGCCCTGTACGGACTCGGCCGGTTTGACCACCAGATACTCCCAGGTAAAGTCATCGTTGAGCTGAACCTGCCGACCATCGGGCAGCGTCACCTGAGAAAGAGGGGCTGCCTGCGCCAACACGGGGGAGAGGCACAGGGCAATCAGCAGACGGGAGAAGGGTTTCATAGGGCGAAGCTCGGCAACAGGTGAAAGGGCGACAGTATAAACAGTCCCGCCACCCCTTGCCTATGACAGCACTCACGTTCTGGCTCCGGCGTCGCTTGCCCACGGGCTAGATGGCAAGATCGTGCCGCTCTTTGTGCGCCATATCCAGAGTCACCAGATCGAACTCGGTCCTCTTGAGGGCAGAGAGAATATCCGATTGCATATCAAAGGCCTGAGCACGCTGATGCTCGGGCAGACGCACCCGGGCCAGGGTGGTGGAGCAGTCGCACAGGGTATGGAAAAAGACCTGCGCCTCATCCAGCCCCATGTCGGCCAGCATCTGTTCGGCCTGATCCACCATTCGTAGATAACGTTGCTTCAACTGCCGTGGATTGGTGAAGCGATTGCTGAGGCAACCGTTGCTCCCTTTGCCCCAACGACCGAGCTGACGCTTGTTGAAGCCATAGCGAAAATCACGGCTCATCACCCCGTTATCGGCAAAAAACCAGATGGTGTTGGCAGGCAGTGAGCCGAACTGGGCAAGATAGTCATCACGCTCCTCCACCGCGGCCGGAACCAGCAACGGCAGATGAGCCCATTCCGGACGAGCCTGCACATACTCACCAATGCGGCGAACCGGATCGATCAACCCCTCCATATTCGGCAGGCGATCGCAAAAGATGATTTCGTCACTCTTGATGACCCAGTGATCGATGCCATAACGCTGGCAATAACGGCGGGCTCGGGCCACTTCGCTGCGGCTGCGGGTCGGATTATCGAGGGTAATTGCGTGGATTTTCACACCGGCAGCACGGCACAAATCGATGCTGTAACAGGATTCCAACCGTCCCGAAAAAGAGACTATCAGCTCGTCAAAATTTGCCAGTCGCTCAATCAGCTGCAGCTCCCTAGCTTGAAAAGAGTGATCATATCCCTGATTCAAGACAACAACATTGGCATCCATTAAACAGCTCCGGATGATAAACAGGTGGCTTATTGTGCGGGAAATAAGCTGAATAGGCCCTTACAGTGTCAGGTTAAAATTAAAACTTGATGATTATTTCCCGTGATTCATCCATAAAATCAATACCTTGAGCGTCATACACTCGCAATCTGGCCTGATGTACCCGATGGGCTCGCAAAAAGCCCTGCGCCTGATCCAGCGAGGTGAAGGTCAGGTGCTCCCCCTCGCTGTCGGTCAGACAGAGGTACTCCCCTTCCGCCTCGATACAGAGCTGATAACCACTGCCATCCTTGCAGGCGATGATCAGGGTCGCCTCGGGATAATGACTGAGCCAATTGCGAAACCGGCCATGCTCCATAGTGCTCCTGAAGGGGCATCACCCCTTGCCGGTGGCGGGCAAACAGCCCAGCTCACCCAGTTGCTGACGACAACTCGCCGCGTCGGTAAAAACGATCCCCCTGATACCGAGGGCCTCGGCGGCCGCGATGTTGGCAGGACTGTCATCGATGAAGATGCACTCTGCCGGTTTCAGATCGAACGACACCAGCAGATAGCGGTAGATATTCGGCTCCGGCTTCATCATCCGCACCCGCGCCGAGACCACCTTGCCGCTGAAGAAGCGCCAGAAATCCTGATGCTGCTCCAACCAGTCGATGCTGGCATGACCCATGTTGGAGAGGGCATACAGAGTGTGCCCCGCCCCGTGCAGCTCGGCTATCAGGGTTAGCATAGCGGGATCTGGCAGCAGGGAAGCGGGAACTGCCTGTAAAATGGCCAGATTCTGTGCCGCCGAGAGGCCTGTGCGCGCTTGCGCTTCCCGGGCCATGGTGTGGAGCGACATGGTGCCTCTGTCTACCTCCAGCCAGTCCGGGTGGTTAAAGAGCCGCTCGGCCAACTGTTCGGCCCCTTGCGGGCCACGCACGGAACGCACTATGTCTACCGGATCCCAGCTCACCACCACCCGTCCCAGATCGAAAATAATCGCCATCGTCTTTACCTCCCCCACTGGGTGTCAGTCATCAAAACAGAGTCAATAGAACATCGCTCATACGCCATTTTCTTAACCGGATACCCTGCCCCCATCCCCGCCCGCGGGCAAGTTTTACTTGCATCAGACCGGCAAATCCCTTAATGGTTATGACGTTACTTCAAGGACACACCTATGCACGCACCATTCTTCTTTGCTTTCTCGTTTATCCGGCCCGCTTGAGGGAAGGCCTGTCGTCGTGTGAACAGAAAGCAAAGACGAATCGAGCCTCCCCTAGCGGAGGCTTTTTTTTGCATTAATATCAATCGATTACTTGGATAGGGAACAATCATGGCAACGCTCGACGAGATCAGACAAGACATCACCCGGTTGGATCAGGAGCTGCTTGCCCTGCTGGCGAAACGCAAGACCCTCAGCATCGAGGTCGCCCGTGCCAAGCAAGCCAACCCGCGTCCCATCCGTGACCACCAGAGGGAGCAGGAGCTGCTGGTCGCCCTGATCCAGAAAGGGCGCGTGCTGGGGCTGGATGCCCAGTACATCACCCGTATCTATCACACCATCATCGAAGACTCAGTGCTCTCCCAGCAGGCCTATCTGCAGAGCCTGCTCAACCCGGAGCAGCAGGAGCCGATGACCAGCGTCGCCTATCTTGGGCCGCGCGGTTCCTACTCCAGCCTGGCCGCCCGCAAATATCTGGCGCGCTACAAGGATCAGGTGATCGAAGTAAACTGCCAGAACTTCCGTGAAGTACTGGATGCGGTGGAGTCGGGTCGCGCCGCCTTCGGCGTGCTGCCCATCGAAAACACCAGCTCTGGCTCTATCAACGAAGTCTATGACGTGATGCAACACACCAGCCTCTCCATCGTCGGCGAGCTCACCTACCCCATCGAGCACTGCATCCTCACCGCCGTGCCGACCGAGCTGAGTCGCATCAAAACCTTCTATGCCCACCCGCAGGTGTTCCAGCAGTGCTCCCACTATCTGAGCAAATTGGAAGGGGCACGCCACGAGATCTGCGACTCCTCCTCCAGTGCCATGATGAAGGTGAAAGAACTGGCCAGCCCGGAGGCCGCCGCCATCGGCAGCGCCGCCGGTGGCGAACTGTATGGTCTGGATGTGCTGGCCGAGCAGCTTGCCAACCAGAAAGAGAACTACAGCCGCTTCATCGTGGTGGCGCGCAAGCCCATCGATGTGGCACCGCAGATCCCGGCCAAGACCACCCTCATCATGTCCACCTCCCAGAAGCCGGGTTCGCTGGTCGAGGCGTTGCTGGTACTGCGCAGCCACGAGATCAACATGACCAAACTGGAGTCCCGTCCGGTGCAGGGCAACCCGTGGGAAGAGATGTTCTATCTCGATGTCTCCGCCAACCTGCAAACCCCGGCGATGCAGGCCGCACTGGTGGAGCTGACCAAGATCACCCGCTATATCAAGGTGCTTGGCTGCTACCCGAGCGAGGATGTGAAACCCACCGCAGTGCCGCCGGTGCTGATGGGGAGCTAACCAGCCCACAACGACAAAAGGCGAGCACACTGCTCGCCTTTTGTTTTGATGCCTGTGTTGATGCCTGTTTTCAGGTCAGGCAATCAACTCAGAACTGACCCGCCATCAACTGATTGATGTTGTAGAGGGCGCGGGTATCGAGCTCCATCTCGGTGGCATAGGTATTGCCGCGCGGATAGGAGGCCACCACCCGGGCACCACGCACCACACCGGCGACCGACACATCCAGCGAGTTGGAGGTCTGGGTCAGGTCACGATAGCTGCTCTGGCCGCGCACCTGCTGACCATTGAGCTGCTCGGCCAGCTCGCGATAGGCATCCATCTTGGAAGCGCGAATGGCTTGCAGCATCTTCTCCGACTGGGAGGGACCGGGCTGGATGTCGATCACCGCATAGCCCACCGCCTTGAGCACCGGAAAATCATCGGGTTTGCCACCCTGGGTGTAATCCACCACCCGGTTGCCGCTGCAACCGGTGAGCAAGAGTGCCAACAGGCAACCAAACAGGATCTTCATGACTCGCTCCTCACGGGGTCAGGTTGACCAGATGACCGCCCGGCCGGGCCTGACTGTCACGCATCAGATAACCGCGATTGATCGATGCCCGACCAAACGAGTTGTTAGCACCGAACAGATATTTTTGCGGGATCAGGCTCTGGGCCGTGGTCTCAACCATCTTGGTGCGCATGTCGATAACGCGGGCATTGACCAGGATCCCCTTGCTGTTGCGGCTGAAGGTGCCGACCAGAATGCGGGAGATCGGCAAACGGGAAGAGAGCTCCTTATAGTTGCGGCTCAGCACGAAGTCCCCCTGCGGCGTCACCTTGATGCTACCGGTCAGCTTGAAGTCCACCACCACCTCGCCGCGGCGGTTGAGCTCGTAGATAAAGCTCTCCTCAATCTGCTGCCCCATCCAGTTGGTATCCTGCAGGGTATCGAGATCGACGAAAGAGGCCACCGCGATGGGCTCGGTCAGGGTGGTCAGTGATTTGCGCTCCATCAACTGATCGGTCATGCGCGCCACCAGCCAGTTGAGCTCCATCCCCTGCGCCGCCTGGCGGGGGTCACCCAGATCCCGATTGATAGGGTCGGAGCCGCATCCGGTCAATGCCAGGGCGAGCGCCAACGCCGTGATGAGTTTGTTCATGGATACCTTTCCTGTATCTGCACCTGATTTGTTATCGGACGCGCCGGACAAAGCTTGAGCCGGGAATGAGGCATGATTCTTGCTGAAACACTCGTTGTTAAGCCAATCTCTGGCGGATGGTCAGAAAAACGCCATCGAACAACTGTTGTGATCCATGTCGGCCCGCCATGATCTCTTCAAGAGAAGAGGCTGCGAGTCGCCTAATCAAGGTATCTGCTATGAAATTACCGCTGCTGTTGACCCTGCTGCTGGCCAGCCTGAGCGCCCGAGCCGAGCTTATCGAAGCGCAGGGCAGCGCCGCCATTCTGGGGGGCGATGAGGTCTATGCCCGCGAGCAGGCGACCCGCGACGCCCTGCGTCAGGCGCTGCTGGCCAGCGGCGCGGCCGTTTCCAGCGTCCAGCGTCTGGAAAATGGCAGCCTGCGATCCGAGCAGATCCAGATCCGCTCCGGCGGCGACATTCGCCAATACCGGCTCAAGCGGGAAGAGGTGCGCAACGGCCGCATGTACATCACGCTAGTGGCCGACATTCAGGCCGAACGCCAGATCTGCCAGACCCAGCACTTCGCCAAGGATTTGACACTGGTCAGGCTGCGAATGCGCTATCCGGACCAAGCCAGCTACGGCGCCATGGACGACATGCCGGAAAACCTCTCGCGACGACTGTTCGAGACCCTCGCCAATGCGCCGCAAGGGGTCGCGGTGCGCCAGTGGCTGGATGAAAACCTGCGCATCGATCCGCTCCATCTGCAACAGGGAGATCGCAGCGCCCTCGAGGAGATCAAGGCGCTCAGCCTGCGTACCGACAGCCAGTATCTGGTGCTCGGCAGCATCGACGATCTCTCCATAGAGCCGCAGGGCAACCAGCTGACCAGCTGGTATGAGGATCCGGTGCGCAACTTTCGCATGCAGCTCTACCTGTTCGACGGTATTAACGGCAGTCTGATCAACCGCAAGGTCTACGAAGGACGTGCCACCTGGACCTTTGGCAAGCGGGAACAGGTGGGCAGCAGCAGCGGCCAGTTCTGGCAATCGAGCTATGGCCAGGAGGTCAACTACCAGTTGCAGCAGGCGGCTCAAGATCTGGTAGCCCAGCTCACCTGCGCCCCGGTCACCGCCCGGGTGGTAGGCCAGAACGAACGTGGCCCCTACATCAATCTGGGGCGGCGCAACGGCGTCAAACTCGGCGACCAGTTCAGGATCCAGCACAACGCCGACTTCATCGACTCCTACGGCAAGTCCCGCATGATGCGCAACCCAGCCGACGGCCTGTTCGAAGTGGTGCAGGTATTCGACGATGGCGCCATCATCAGCAGCCAGAACAAATATTCGCCGTTTAACATCCAGAATGGGGATTTGGCAGTATTGGAATAGGTGCCAGAGAGTTACCGGCGCTTACGGCATCTCCCGAGCTTCCCGTTGTTATGGTTCACCAGTGGATTGGTATCGGTCAGTTTCCCAACACCTGACGCAACCTCTCCTGCGCAACGCCCACCAGCAGGTCGGGCTGGAACTTGGAGATAAAGCGATCACAACCCACCTTCTTGACCATGGCTTCGTTGAAGTTGCCGCTCAGGGAGGTATTGAGGGTGATAAAGAGATCGGACATGCGCGGATCACTGCGCACCTCGTGGGTCAGCCGGTAGCCGTCCATCTCAGGCATCTCGGCATCGGTGATCATCAGCAGGATCTCGTTGGTCACCTTCTTGCCAGCATCGCACCACCCCTTGAGCAGGGTCAGCGCCTGCAAGCCATCCTGACACTCGATAACCTCGAGTCCCAGCTGGCCAAGAGTCTCACGCACCTGGGTACGGGCGGTGCTGGAATCATCGACGATCAGCACTTTGCGTCCATGCATCTCGGGCAGGATCTCCCGGTCCAGCACCTCCTCGGAGATGCGGATGTCATAGGTGATGATCTCCGCCAGCACCTTCTCCACATCGATGATCTCGACGATCTGCTCCACTCCATCTTCGGGAATGCGGGTGATGGCGGTGAGGTAGTTGGCGCGCCCGGCGGAGCGCGGCGGCGGCAGTATATCCTTCCAGGTCATGTTGACGATGTTGGCCACCTGCCCCACCAGAAAGCCCTGAATGGTACGGTTGTATTCGGTGATGATGAGGTTGGATTCACTGTCGATGGGCATGGGACGCATGCCGATGGCGCTGCGCAGGTTGATCACCGGGATCGAGGTACCGCGGATATTGGCCACCCCGCTGATATTGTGATGGGAGCCCGGCATCTTGCTCAGATGGGGCAACTTGACCACTTCCCGTACCTTGAAGACGTTGATGGCGAACATCTGACGGGTGCCGAGACGAAACATCAACAACTCGAGGCGGTTTTCCCCCACCAGTTGAGTTCGTTGATCAACGGAATCCAATATACTCGCCATACGCTGATATCCATCTGATTATTAATCGACTCTATTATAGAGGCTGCCCGCCAGGAAAGGCAGGCGCATTTTCAACCAGAGCGACCAACCAGACAAAAAAAGTGAGGCCGAAGCCTCACTTATCTCATTGATTTTAAAATCAATAGCTACAGACAGACTTCCAGCTGCCATCGGTTGCCTTGGGCTCGCTGCTGGTCCACCAGTTTGCTTGCCACACCATCTTGTTATGGGTGATGCGATCTCCGCCATTGGCATGATCCCCCTGCGGCCAGCTCGGATAGGCCTTGTAGGCCGCCGGATTGACGTTCTGGCTGCTGCAGCTGGTGCCCGGATTCTCGCCACCACCCGAGCCCAGCACGGCCTCCGGCAGGGTAGGGAACTCGGCCTTGAGACCAATGGTCTGGCTGCCGCTGATGATGCGCATACCGCTTGGCACGCCAGCGGCGGGCAGGTAGTAGGTCATGGCGACTTCAATCTCGGCCCCCGGTGCCAGGGTCTGCCATCCCGGCAGGTTCATGGCGACCTTGTGGAAGTCCTTCTCATTGGCAATGCCTTCCGAGTTGTCGTTGCCACCGCTCTCCACCACTTTCAGGCCCATGCCACTCTGATCCGTGATGGTGTCAGAGGTAGAGGTGGGCACCAGAAACTCGATGCGCGCGCCGCCCGGAATGGTCTGGGTCGACTTGTTGACCAGCTTGAGTTTCGGGTTGATCGGATAGTTGGAGTCCCCTTCCTTGAAGCCGGAGAGGCTGACCTGGATGTCGAGCTGGGCGCTCGGCGCGGCCAGATCGTTTTGCTTGGTGTTGTACGGAGTTGCCTTGGCAAACTTCTCATAAGCCAGGGTGGTCAGGGTACTGCCCATGCCGTACTCGTTCTTGGCCGGATCGAAGGCGTAATCACCCGCCATCTCCCAGAACATCACGCCACCCAGACCGCGCTTGATGATGTAGTCGAGCTTGTGGCCCATGGACTCTTCATCTTCGGTTGAGAGGAACACCTTCTTCTCTTCGTTCCACAGCCAGGGCGCGTGGGCCTTGTCATCGTAGTAACGCACATACTTGCCCTGCATCACGTGAGCCGGATTGTTGGGATCCAGACCCCAGGCAGTGCCATAACTTGGCAATGTGGTGATGCCGAGGCTGGCCGCATGCTCCAGGTTCTTGGCATGCCACATGGGCACGGCGCCACCGCCGATCTCTTTGCCGTTCTTGTCGAGATCATGCCAGATGTTGTCGATGCCGACCGCCCCGTTGCCGCACGGAATGGTGCTGCCACCTGTGCCCGGCTGGCACTCGTTCTGGCTCGGCAGGGCTGCCTTGCCACCCAGCCCATGACTGCCACCGCTCACCCCCTGCCAACCGCGGGTGTAATAGGGCACGCCAACGTTGATCTTGCCAGCCGCCAGCGCACCGCGGAAGTAGTGGGCAGACCAGGCCGCGTTGAGGTAACCGATACCGCCAAACTGGGTCTGGGTATAGACGCCCCAGTGGGAGAGCTCGGGGTCGGCATTGTTGTCGAACAGGGCCGCGTTGTGACCGACAAAGTGGTTCCAGGCACCGTGGAAGTCATAGGTCATCAGGTTGACGTAATCGAGGTACTGGGTGACCTGGAAGTTCTCCATCCCGCGCAGCAGATAGGCCGAGGCCGGTGAGGCGATGGTCAGCATATACTTGCGGCCATCTTCGTTACCGGCGTTGTCGAGCCGCGCCCGCAAGGTCTTCATCAACACCTCGTAATTGGCAAACAGCTTGGCCCGGCACTGGTTGGAGAGCGGGAAATCGTTGGGGTTGCCCGCATCTTTCATCGAGGTGGGGTATTCGTAGTCGATATCGACCCCGTCAAAACCGTACTGGCGGATAAAACTCACCGCCGAGTCAGCCAGGGTGTTGATACCGGCAGTATTGACCGAGCAGTCGCCTTTGGTAGTGGCGGTGTAGAAGCCGCGGGTATCGGCCCAGCCGCCGACCGAGATCAGGGTCTTCACGTCCGGATACTGCTTCTTGTACTTCGACAGCAGGTTGAAGTGGCCCTTGTAGGCGAATTCAGGATCCATCTCGGCACCCGGCACGCCATCCCAGGTCATCTTGGTGGCTGCATCGTCCACCTTGATGGTGTGGCTCTGCTCGTCCACCGCCGCGAAGGCATAGTTGATGTGGGTGATCTTGTCCCAGGGAATGTCGCTCACCAGATAGGAGGGCAAGCCGTTCTTGCCGGTACGCCAGGAGGTGAAATAACCGATGACCCGACGGGCGTGGTCATCCCCCATGCACTCGTAGCCGTCCGGGCGGTAGATCTGGCGAATGTCGCAGGAGAGGTTGCCGCCGGTGGGCGGCAGGGCTGCCTCTTCCACCTGTACGTCGACCTGGCTCGATTCGCCGCTCAGGTTCTCCTTGTCGGTCGCCACCAGCTTGAGGCCGGCCAGCCCCTTGCTCTGGGGCGTCCAGTTCACCTGCCAGGGGGCACTGGTGTCTTCGCCCACCTTCTTGCCATCGACGAACAGCTCGACCTTGGCGACGTCGTTGTTGGCATCGGTGACGTTGCCGCTCACCGCCACGCTGCGACCCAGGGTCACCTTGGCGCCGCTGGCCGGACTGCTGATGCTCACCTTGGGCGCCTCCGGCGCCACCACGGCGGCGACGTTGAAGCTCGAATCCGCCTCGCTCAGCACCTTGCCATCTTTATCCAGTGCCCGTGCCTTGAGGGCATGGGCGCCGACACCGGCGGCACTCCAGCTGCCGTTCCAGGGCGAGGCGCTCGCCGTGGCGACCAGCTTGCCGTTGATGAGGTATTCCACCCGAACCAGCGCCGTCACCGGGCCGCTCAGGGTCACCGCCAGCGCGACGCTGGCCCCCTCGTTGAAACTGGCGCCGGCAGCTGGCGAGCTGACGGCTACGCCGAGTGCCGGTGGCGGCACGTCCCCGCCATACAGCTTCCAGGCATCGGCCCAGACCACACCCACTCCGGGAGCGTAGTGATAGGGCGAGGCCCCGCACCAGCCGGAGTAGGGAAATTCTTTGCACTCATAGAGATTGCCGACGTTGCTGACGATGTCGCCGGCCTTGTAGGCAGTACCGGCCTGATAGGCGGGATAGGCGGCCTGTGCCCAGGCGGGCATGGCAGCCAAAGCCACCAGCATGGCAAGCCTGCTGGGCCTTAGGGTCTGTTGCATATTGTTATCTTCCTTGTTTTGTCTTGGCATTGGTCACCAAGGCAAAGAACAAGCGCAACCTGCGTGATGGGCGCAGACAACTGGCAATGGACCTGCCACAAACGTCACCCTCACCCTGGGAAGCCCCGCTATCTGGATCGCACGCTCTGAAGACCGGAGGCATTGCGTCCCGGCATCTCGACCGGTTTGCCCTTTACCTGGGTTCCGTGAGGAACAAGCCGAGTATAGGAATCAACCAGCTGAGTCTCAATCTTCATTCTCGAAGAAAAATATGTGGTTGCCGGCAGGATCACACTTTCTCACCGACGCACTTGATAGGTCTTTTATCAGTAACTTCAAGATGTTAGCCAAGTCAAAAAAAGCTGCTTTGCGCTCGTTTGTATCCCTGGAATGTGCGTTGGCTCACTGGTATGACATGCCAGAAATGTGACAATGCGCGCCCTTGGTCAACGAGCCAAGGCTATGGAATCACTGGCAAAAATAAAAAAGGAACACCTATGAAAGGTACTCGTACCCTGCTGTCGCTGGCCGTGGGGCTGGCACTTGCATCCTCAGGTGCCCATGCGGCATTTGTCTGCCCGTCCGATCCGGCTCAACTCACCCCCATCCCGACCATTCAGGGCACAGGCTCCGCCAGCGCGCTGGCCACCCAGACCGTGACCGACAAGAACGGCAATGTGACCGGTAAAATCAGCACGGGCACCTTCAACGTTCGCGGTATCGTGACAACGCTGGGCCAAAGTCTGACCAAGGGTTTCTATCTGACCGACCCGGTGGGTGATGGCAATCCGGCCACCTCTGATGGCATCTTTGTCTATCTGAACGACAAGGAGTTTGCGACCAACTATGCCGACATCAAACCGGGGGCAGAACTCTGCCTTGAAGCCAAGGTCGAGGAGTATTACGGCGGCACCCAGCTCAAACCCACCTTCGAATCCAGCAAAGCCCGCCTGCAGGTCACAGCGCAAGGACTGGCGGTGCCGACCAGCGTACTGCAGGTCAATGAAGGGGAGACGCTGGCTCAAGCGCTCAATCGCCACGAAGGGATGCGGGTACGTCTCGACAGCAGCAGTGACCTGCACCTGACCCGCAACTATGGCTTCGACTACAAGGTCTATCGCAACAACGTAGAGTTGGCCCACAAAACCCCGCTGATCAAACCGACCCAACTTCATGTTGCCAACAGTGCGGACGCTGTCGCACTGGCCACCCAAAATGGCAGCAACCGTCTGGTGGTTGAGTCTGATTACAAAGCACCGGATGGCGTACTGCCCTGGTTCCCGAGCTGGGATGCCGATCAGGGATATCTGCGCATCGGTGATCAACTGACCGGGCTGGAGGGGGTCATCGTATACAACAAGGATGCCTTCCGTCTGGTAGTACCGAGCGATATCACCCTGACTGCCGGTGCTCTGCTGCGTAGCCCTGAAGAGGATCGTCAAGACGCGCCAGCTCGCCTCGCTGGCAGCGATCTGCGGATCGGCAGCTTCAACGTACTCAACTACTTCACCAGTCACTCCAGCATTGGCGGCGCACTCAATATCCTGTGCAAGGATCAGGCGGATGCCGACAACGCCAAAGGTTGCAACCGGGGTGCCAAGAGCCAGCCCGAGTTCGAGAAGCAGCGCACCAAGATCGTCAATGCCATTACCGCAATGGATGTCGATCTGCTCGGCCTGATGGAGATGGAGAACAACGGCTTCGAGGATAACTCGGCCCTCAACAATCTGGTGACCCGCCTCAACGAACAGCAGAAGGATGCGAGCAAACACTACGCCTATGTGCGTCTGCCGGTCACTACCCTTACCGATGGCAAGTTCTTCGGCGGAGACGCCATCATGGTGGCGATGATCTACCGTCCTGCCCTGCTCACCCCCAGCGGAGATGCCAGCGTCATCAAGCTGCCGGAGCAGCGCTACACCACAGGTGGTGTGGCCAAGACAGCCGGTCAGCGCGATTCTCTGGTTCAGACCTTCACCCTCGCCAAGAGCAAGGAGCCGCTGACGCTAGTGGTCAACCACCTCAAATCCAAGGGGTCAGGCTGCTACGAAAATGGCGATGGCAAGACAGAACCGGCCGACCTGCAGGGCAAGTGCACCGAGTTCCGGGTCTCTGCCGCCAAGGTGCTGGGTGAGGCGGTCAGCAAACTGCCGGGCCAGGTGCTGCTGGTGGGCGACTTCAACTCCTACGCCAAGGAAGATCCGATCCGGGTGCTGACCGACTACAACCCGGCCACCAGCGAGCGGAAGATCGTATCGGCCTCCCACACCTTTATCGGTGAGCAGCCCTATGAACAGCTCGGTCGCGAAGTGACTCGCAGCTACGGCCTGATCGATCTCAACGTCAAATTCAACAAGGAGAAAGCCATCTCCTACAGCTACGACGGGGAGCTGGGCACCCTGGACTACGCCCTCGCCAACCCGGCGCTGGCCAGCAAGGTGGCAGGTGTCGCCGACTGGCACATCAACTCCTTCGAGAGCTCCCTGTTCGAATACGGCAGCCAGTACACCGGCACATTGCTCAAGTCTGACAACCCCTTCAGTGCCTCCGACCATGATCCCATCATCGTCGACCTGAGACTGGAGAGCGATGCCACCAAACCGGACACCTCCTCAGGCGGTGGTGCGCTGGGACTCGGCCTGCTAGCCCTGTTGCCACTGGCCTGGCGACGTCGCCGTTAACCACAGGCGCATTTGAATAGTGCAAGCAAAGCCCGCGACTCTCGCGGGCTTTTTCATTCAGGTCATTGGATTTACAAATGAAAGGCGCGGACGTATGGAGAAAATAAATGATGGAGAAAACAAAAAGGCCACCGCGATGCGGTGGCCTTATTGCTTCTTGTAACAAGAATTTGGTGGAGCTACGCGGGATCGAACCGCGGACCTCTTGCATGCCATGCAAGCGCTCTCCCAGCTGAGCTATA
>NZ_JAAKTY010000011.1:0-154108 GCF_049174875.1 Aeromonas sp. 600948 | reverse complement strand
AAGGCGTAAATATCAAAGTGTGTTTGTATGAGGCCCTGGGGCGCCCCATGCAACACGTAATTGGGACATAGCCTTTTTTTTGCCTGCAAGCCGCAAACCGGTAACAAACGCGCAAAAAAAGGCCCAACTAGCATGGTGCAGGTTGGGCGAGACTTAATGTTTAATTGCAGTGGCATAGATATAGAGTCCTGCTTTTTGACTAAGTTCCGCCCACTTTGCTTTTTTCATCGAAAAACATTCCGCTAACACTCATTCACATTCTCTTGACACTTCACGTTATGAAACGTACTTTTTAAACATTCGTTTAAGTGAGGTGTCCAGTGAGTAAAATCGATACCAAAAACCGTATTCTCGACGCCGCTGAAGTGCTGTTTGCCGAGCGGGGATTCGCCGATACCTCTTTGCGTCTGATCACCAGTGAGGCCGATGTCAATCTGGCATCGGTGAACTATCACTTCGGCTCCAAGAAGGAGCTGATCCAGGCGGTGCTCGACCGCTATCTGAGCCTGTTTATGCCCGATCTGGATGCGCGCCTGCGGGTACTGATGGAGCAGGAGCAGCTGACCCTGCTGCAACTGTTTGAAAGCTTTGTAGAGCCGCTGATGAAGCTCTCGGCGGTGCGGGCCAACGGCCCGGCCATCTTCATGCAGTTGCTGGGGCGCGGCTATATCGACAGCCAGGGCCACCTGCGCCGCTTTATCACCGCCCACTACGGCGCCATTCTGATGCGGATCACCCAGGCCATCTCCAAGGCCAATCCGGCCCTGTCGCCGGCAGATCTCTTCTGGCGCCTGCACTTCACCCTGGGCACCGTCGTATTCACCATGGCCTCTGCCGATGCCCTGCGCGACATCGCCCTGGCCGACTTTGGCCAGCAGCTCGATGTAGAAGGGCTGGTGCGCAACGTTATTCCTTATCTGGCGTCCGGAGTCGGGGCGCCCGTGGAGTCGACCAGGCTCTCCCTGGCCGTGTAACAACCAACAATAAATCAACGGAAACAGTGAAATAGAAGGAACTTCGGTATGATCACATTGCTTGTCCTGCTGGTGCTGGCGATAGCCGTTGTGCTCGGCGTACCCTCCATCCGTAAAAAGGTGGTAACCCGTCCGGTGTTCGGCATCTTCAAAAAGATATTGCCGCCCTTGTCAGCCACCGAGCGGGAGGCCATGGAAGCCGGCTCCGTCTGGTGGGATGGCGAGTTGTTTCGCGGCAACCCCGACTGGAAAAAACTGCACGGTTACGGCAAGGCCGAACTGACCGCAGAGGAGCAGGCCTTTATCGACAATCAGGTCGAAACCCTGCTCGCCATGGTTGATGACTTCAAGATCGTCAACGAAACCAAAGACCTGCCGGAACCGGTGTGGGACTATCTGAAGAAGGAAGGCTTCTTCTCCCTGATCATCCCGAAATCCTATGGCGGCCGCGAGTTCTCGGCGATTGCCAACTCCACCATCGTCACCCGCATCGCCACCAAGAGCCTGAGCGTGGCGGTCACCGTCATGGTGCCGAACTCCCTCGGCCCGGGCGAGCTGCTGATGCACTATGGCACCCAGGCCCAGAAAGATTTCTGGCTGCCGGGGCTGGCCAATGGCAAAGAGGTGCCCTGCTTCGCCCTGACCGGGCCGGAGGCGGGCTCCGATGCGGGCGCCATTCCTGACAAGGGGATCGTCTGCAAAGGGATGCACAAGGGTGAAGAGGTACTCGGTATTCGCCTCAACTGGAACAAGCGCTACATCACCCTGGCGCCGCGCGCTACCGTGCTGGGGCTGGCGTTCAAACTCTATGACCCGGAAAAACTGCTGGGTGACAAGGAGGAGCTTGGCATCACCTGCGCGCTCATCCCCACCAGCCACCCGGGCGTGCGCGTCGGCGATCGCCACTACCCCATGGGTCTGGCGTTCCTGAACGGCCCGACCTTCGGCAAGGATGTGTTCATTCCGCTCGACTGGATCATCGGCGGCCCGGATTACGCCGGTCGCGGCTGGCGCATGCTGGTCGAATGCCTCTCCGCCGGTCGCGGCATCTCACTGCCTGCCCTGGGCACCGCTTGCGGTCACATGGCGAGCCGTACCGTAGGCGCCTACTCCTATGTACGCAAGCAGTTCGGCATGTCCATCGGCAAGTTTGAAGGTGTGCAAGAGGCGCTGGCCCGCATCGGTGGCCTCACCTATCAGCTGGAAGGGGCCCGTCGCATGACCGCAGGTTCCCTGGATTTGGGTCAGGCACCGGCCATCGTCACCGCGATTTCCAAGTACCACATGACCGAAATGGCGCGTCAGATCATGGATGACTCCATGGACATCCACGCCGGTCGTGCCATCCAGCTGGGCCCGAAAAACTACACCGGCTACGCCTACATGGGTATTCCGGTCGCCATCACGGTGGAAGGGGCCAACATCCTGACCCGTAATCTGATGATCTTCGGGCAGGGTGCCACCCGCTGCCACCCGTACGTCTTTGCCGAGCTGGAAGCGGCAGCCGATACCGACGTGGAGCGCGGTCTCGAGAAGTTTGACGCCCTGCTGATGAAACACATCGCCTTTGGCGCCGGCAACTTCTTCGGTTCCCTGTTCCAAGGGCTGACTCTGGGCCAGTTCAACAGTGCGCCGGTGGCAGGTGAAACCGCCCGTTACTACAAGCAGCTCTCCCGCATGAGTAAAGGGCTGGCCCTGTGCGCCGACGTCTCCATGCTGATGCTGGGTGGCGATCTCAAGCGCAAGGAGATGATCTCCGCCCGTCTGGGTGACGTGCTGAGCCACCTCTACCTGGCCTCCGCAACCCTCAAGCACTACGAGGATCAGGGCCGCATGGTCTCCGATCTTCCGTTCGTGCAGTACGCGGTGGAGCGCAACCTCTACCTGATTGGCAAGGCGTTCGAGGGCTTTTTCCAGAACTTCCCGAACAAGGTGGTGGGTGCCGTACTCAAGCGTGTGGTGTTCCCGTTTGGCGTGGGTTACAAGATGCCGGCCGACGATCGCTGCCACGCCATCTGTCTGGCCATGATGAAGCCGGGCGAGTTCCGCGACCGTCTGACCGCCCTCTGCTATGTGGGCAAAGACGAGGCGGATCCGGTCGGCCTGATGGAGCGCGCCTTCCAGGCCATGGTCGCTGTGCAGCCCTACGAGAAGAAGCTGGTGCAGGCCCAGAAAGAGGGCAAACTGCCCCGCAAACTGGCGCTGCCGGAGCTGGTTGCCGCCGCGCTGGCCGGTTCCATCCTGAGCAAGGACGAAGCGGACAAACTGCTGGCCGCCGATGCCCTGCGCTACGAAGCGATCCAGGTAGACAACTTCGCCCCGGGCGAGCTGGAAGGCTTCTCCCAGCAAGCAAACAAGCAGCCAAACAAGGTCGAGCACGCCGCCTGATCCCTTGGCAACCCTGCACCAAACCGGCCCTCGTGGCCGGTTTTTTTGTTTGTTAACCATGCATTTACAAGCCGGGATAATTCCAGTTAAATGCTTGAGTCCCTTTGCAGGGGCTTTGGAAGCAAGGCCAGCGGAATGGCCGATAACAACAACTCAGGAAGAGTGAATGAACCTCGCCAAAACGGCGATCGAACGCCCCATCTGGGTGGCGGTCTCGATCGTGCTGATTTTCCTGCTGGGCCTGCTCAGCATCCGGGGACTGCCGATCCAGCTGTTCCCCGACATCGACCGTCCACACCTCAACATCTCGGTGAGCTGGCGTTCAGCCTCGCCCCAGGAGATGGAGTCGGAGATCACCGACCCTATCGAGCAGGAGATGCAGGGGGTGCAGGGGCTCAAGAGCCTTGTCAGCAACAGCTATCCCGGCTTTACCGAAATCGACATGGAGTTTGCCCTCGGCACCGACATGCAGCGGGCCCAACTCGATGTGATTTCGCGACTGAACCGGGTCTCGGGATTGCCGGACAAGATTGGCGGCCCCTACGTCAACAACTACAGCAGCAACGATACCCTCACCTTCTTCTTCATCCAGCAACTGCCCGGCGCCAAGGGAGTGATCGATGATCATCAGGCGTTGATCGAGGCGCGGGTCAAACCCGAGCTGGAGCGCATCGAAGGGGTCTCGACGGTCGCAGTCGAGGGGATCAACGAGCGCCAGATCCAGATCCGCTTCGACCCCTATCGCGCCGCCGAGCTGGGGGTGGAGATCCCGGTGTTGGCCAGCCGGGCCACCACCGGCTGGGACGTATCGGCCGGTACCCTCGACATCGGTCGCTGGGAGTACAAGCTGCGCTTCGCCGGTCGTTACGATGTCGAGACGCTGGGGGACAAGGTGGTGGACTGGCGCAATGGCCTGCCCATCTATCTGCGGGATGTGGCGGAAGTAAGGGTGGCCAGGGAAGAGAACCCGGTGCTGCGGATCCAGAACGGCAATACCGCCATCGCCGCCCAGATCTTCAAGGAGAGCGGTGCCAATGCCCTGGCCTCCCTTGAGGCGATCAAGGCCCGGGTGAACGAGCTCAACCGCGAGGTGCTGGAGCCGGTCGGGCTGCACATGGAGCAGTCGTTCGATGCCTCCCTCTACATCAATCGTGCCGTCAGCATGGTCACTGCCAACCTGGGGCTCGGGGTGCTGCTCTCCTGCGCCATCCTCTGGCTCTTCCTACGCCAGCTCAAGGCGACCTTGATGATTGCCCTCGCCATCCCCATCAGCATCATGCTCACCTTCTGCTTGCTCAAAGTGATGGATCGCACCCTCAACATCATCTCGCTGGCGGGCATCGCCTTTGCCGTCGGCATGGTGCTCGACGCCGCCATCGTGGTGCTGGAGAGCATCTACCGGCGCCACGAGCGGGGAGATTTGAGCAAGGCGGAGGCAGCGCTCGAAGGCACCCGTCAGGTGTGGACGGCGCTGGTCGCCTCCACCCTCACCACGGTTGCTATCTTCCTGCCGGTGCTGCTGCTCAACGATGTGGAGGGTCAGCTGTTTGCCGATCTGGCGCTCACCATCGCCTGCGCCGTGACGGTCTCCATGCTGGTCGCCGTCATCGTGCTGCCCGCGGTGGCGGCGCGCTGGATGGGGCGTGAAACGCTGACCGATCCCTATGAGTCGCTGTGGCAGCGCACCACTCGTCACGTGATCCGCTGGACCTCGACCTCACGCCAGCGCTGGACGGTCATTACCCTGATGATGAGTCTGCCGGCCCTGGCCACCTGGGCGCTGCTGCCCAAGATGGACTATCTGCCGGACGTGAAACGGGACGCGGTGGATGTCTGGATGAACTTCACCCCAGGGGTCAATCTCAAGGCCCAGCGCGAAGAGGTGATCGATACCCTGATCGCCCGCCTCGCCCCCTACATGAAGGGGGAGAAAGAGCCTGCACTCAAGAACTACTACATCTTGCGCTACCCGGGGGGGGCCCAGATTGGCGTGCGCCCCAAAGACGAAAACCGCATCAAGGAGCTGGAGAGCCTGTTGATGAAACAGCTGCTGGTGGGTATTCCCGACACCCGGGTGTTCGGCGGTCAGGGGTCGCTGTTTGGCGGCTTTGACAGCGAGAACGGCGTCTCCCTGCTGCTGCAGGGGGGCAACCTGCCCGAGCTCTATCAGGCGGCCCGTGCCAGCATGGGGATCCTCAGCAAGGACTTGCCGGGAGCACAGATCCGGCCCGAGCCGAGTCTCGACTTCACCGCCCCCGAGCTCAAACTGGTGCCGCAAGATCGACGTCTCGCCGAAGTGGGCTGGGATCGCACGCCCTTGCCCACCATCATCCAGACCTTTGGCGACGGCTTGCGGGTTGGCGAGTATTTTGACGGCGAAGACCGGCTCGACATCATGCTGATGGGGCAGAGCTCCGCCAATCCGGAAGAACTAAAGGCAGTGCCGCTGGCCACCCCCTCCGGACGCATCGTTCCCCTTGGCGAGCTGCTGCGGGTAGAGCACGACATGGGCCCGGCCAGTATCTTCCGGGCCGATGGGCGGCGCAGCATCAGCCTGCAGATAGCGCCTCCGGCGGGCATGACCATGGAGCAGGTGCTCGACACCCTGAAAAACCGCAGTTTTGCCGCCATCCGCCCCCTGCTGCCCGCTGGTGGCGAGCTGCGCATTGCCGGCAACGCCGACAGCCTGCAACAGGCGCTCGACAATCTGGGGACCATCTTCCTGTTCGCCGTGGTGATCCTGCTGGTGCTGCTGTGGGGGGTGTTTGCCTCCATCAAGGATGCCCTGCTGGTGCTGCTCACCCTGCCCCTTGCCTCAGTTGGCGGCGTGCTGGCACTGCAACTGAGCGGGCTGCTGGTGCCGCTGCCGATGGATCTGCTCACCATCATCGGCTTTGTCATCCTGCTGGGACTGGTGGTCAACAACGCCATCCTGCTGGTGCATCAGACCCGCACCGCCGAGCGGGACGGCATGAGCCGCCAGCTGGCGGTGGCCGATGCCCTGCAAAGCCGGATGCGCCCCATCGCCATGACCAGCCTCACCAGCATCTTCGGAATGCTGCCGCTGATGCTGAGCCCGAGCGAGGGGAGCGAAATTTACCGCGGGCTCGCCACCGTCATTGTCGGCGGCATGAGCTGCAGCACCCTGTTTACCCTGATCCTGTTGCCTGCCTTCCTGCGTCTCGGAGAGCAGGTGGCGATCCCACAACCCCTGCGCCAGCGGGCCTGAGCAAGGAGCTCATCGATGACACATATGATTACCCGAATGTTGGCTGGCGCTGCGCTGATTGCAGGCAGTGCTCTACCGGTATTGGCCGATCAGGGCAAGATGGTGACCCTGGCGGATGTGACCCAAGGGGATGCGGCCGCCAATATCTGGGTCAGCGGCACGGTGGCGAGTCGCCAGCAAGCAGCGCTCAGCGCCGAAGTGAGCGGCCGGGTGGAGTGGATCGCCGAATTTGGCAGCCGGGTCAAAAAAGGGGATGAGCTGCTGCGCCTCGACAGTACGGCGCTGCGCCTCTCGCTGGAGCAGGCTCGCGCCGAGCAGGCGAAATGGCAGAGCAACCTGCGCTTCGCTCGCGCCGAATCCCAGCGGATCACCCGACTGCACCAGCAAAAGAGCGCCTCCCAGAGCCAGTACGACAAGGCCAGCTACGATGTGGAGCAGGCCGCGCTGGCCGAGCGGCTGGCCGCCATACAGGTGAACCAGATTGAAGAACAGCTGCGCCGCAGCCGCATCTATGCCCCGTTCGACGGGGTGGTGAACAACCACTTCATCCAGCCCGGCGAGCATGTGGACGCGGGCGAGCAGGCGCTGGAGCTGGTCAACCCGGATCAGCCGGATATCCGCCTGCAGGCCCCCATTCTCTGGGCCCAGCAGCTGGCACCGCAAGCCCGGCTGCGGGTGGAGGGGGAGCAGCTGAGCGGTCACGGCGTCTATTACCAGCGAGCCGCCAGCGCCGATCCCAAGTCGCGCCTCATCGAGCTGCGCCTCAAACCGGAAGCGGGCACCTTCATCATCGGCTCGCCGGTACGGGTTGCCCTGCCACTGGGGGATCAGCAGAGCATGCTGCTGCCCCGGGATGCTCTGGTACTCGGCACCGATGGCAGTGTGGTCTATCAAGTGGCGCAGAGCGGCAAGGCGCTCAAGGTGAATCGGGTGCCGGTCACCGTGCTGTTTGGCGACAGCCAGCAGGTGGCGGTGAGCGGCGCCCTCAAGCAGGGGGACCGGGTGGTGGTACGCGGTGCCGGCAGCCTGCAGGATGGCGACACCATAGCGCTGTTCAAGGGCTAACCACGCCCGACGCAGGCTGGCCAATCTTTACCCGCTTGGCCCGGGACATACAGCCAAACGGGCCACAGTTTGCTATCTTGGCGGCCATCACTCGCGTTTAGAGCAATCAACACCCATGAGCATTATTTTGGGCATCGATCCGGGATCGCGGATCACCGGATACGGGGTTATCCGGGTCGTGGGCGGCAAGGCCGAATACTTGGGCTCTGGCTGCATCCGCACCGATTGCGGCGAGCTGCCGGAGCGCCTCAAGCAGGTCTATGACGGGGTATGCGAGATCATCACCCAGTTCAAACCCACCGAGTTTGCCATCGAGCGGGTCTTTATGGCCCGCAACGCCGACTCGGCCCTGAAACTGGGGCAGGCCCGGGGCAGCGCCATCGTCGCAGCAGTCAATGCCTACCTGCCGGTGAGCGAATACTCCGCCACCCAGATCAAGCAGGCGGTAGTCGGCACCGGCGGTGCCGCCAAGGAGCAGGTGCAGCATATGGTGACCCATCTGCTGAAACTCTCCGCCACCCCGCAGGCGGATGCAGCAGATGCCCTCGGCGTCGCGCTCTGCCACCTGCACACCCGCCAGAGCCTGATCAAGATGGCCGGCCGCGCCAGCAGCTCGGTACGTGGCCGCTATCGCTGAGCCCTTATGTCCCCCCACGGCTCGTCTCTGTGTCAGCAAATAAAAAACCGCCCCGGCTATCCGGGGCGGTTTTGTTTGGCCGTTTTGTTTGAGCGCTTAGCGAGCCGAAATGGTGATGCTGGCGAGATCGATCAGATTGACCGCCCCCTTTTGACCGCCTGCATCGTTGTAGGTGTCGTTCGCCTTCAGGTAACTCATGTTGTAAAAATCGCTCACTCGAATGTCATACTCTCCGGCGGGCAGATCCACCACGAACGGCGTCGAGTCACGCAACGGTTTGAGGTCGCCCTCTTTCATCACATGGGGCATCTGCACCATGCCGCTGGCGACAACCTTGCCACCACCAAGCACCGAGATCCGTTTCACCCCGTTGGTCACCCCCAGATTGATGGCATGCTGGGCATTGCTGTATTGCAGGCGAATAGCGTGCTTGCCATCCAGCTTGACCCCCTGCACCAGCAAGCTGTCGTCGGGGCGGCCCCAATCCTTGAGGTAAGGGACGGGAATGGCCCCATCGGCGGCGCTCACACTGCCGGTATGGGAGACGTTGGCCCCATCGATGGCGATATGTTGCAGCGCAGGCTGATAGCAAACCGGCTTGGCATGATGGGAGCGGTTGCCGGACTCCGGATAGACCGCCTCGGCACTGTAGCAATAGGCCTGGCCCGGCTGTAGCACCATGTCGTCGACCCAGCTGGTCGCACGATCCAGCCCGGAGGCCACCTGCTTGCCATCCCGATAGATGTTGTAGCTGAGCGCCCCCTTGTTGACACTATCCTGCAGGGCAACAACCAGCTTGCCACTCTGCTCGCTAACCCCGAGCAGGGTCGGCTCGGTCGGTGCAAACACCTGCCGGTTCTCGACATCCAGCGGCGCCACATCCTTGATCAGGCGGATCCCCTGATCATCAGCCACGGCGGCACCGAGCGTCACCTCAATCCGGTTGCCAGGGGACAGCATATTTTCACTGATCTGCTCCCCCACCGGAACGCCATTGAGCGTCACGCTCTGCACCGGATAGTAACTGCCCTCCCCGCCCAGCTCCGGCAGTTGCAGCACTATGTCAATCTGCTTGCCACGATAGTTCAATCCCTTGAGTGCAGCCTCGGGCTTGGCCCCCATCAGCTTGTGCAAGTGAGCGGTGACAAACGGCTTGATCCGGATCCCCCCCTCTTCCACCTTGTAGCCGAAGGTGGTGTCGGTCACCATGCCAAGGTAGCCCCCGACAGACCAGAGCTGGCGCTGGGAGTTGATCACCGGTCCCGTCAAATCGGGATGGGCCAGATCCATCAGGGAGGGCTGGCCGGAGAGCCACTCGAGGTTCTCCATGTTGGAGAGGTTCAGCGCGGCACCGCGCATCAGGGAGTCGATATGGTGATCGACCACGGCAACGTTCTGCACCATGGCCGCCGCCTTCAGCCCGTAGGCGGAGACAAAGGGCCAGATGGCGCGGTTATGGTAAACCGGCATATCGGGTTGCTGCGGGAAGTAGACCGGTGCGCCATAAGGGCCCATGGGATAGCGACTGATGATCTCTTTGGCCTGCGCCTCATCGGCAACACCGGCCAGAATGGCGAGGGATTCCCCCAATAGATCGAACTTGTAGGCCGGGCTCTGATCGGTAGTGGTGTTGATCAGGCTGGCATACATCTTCTCGTCCGCCAGCCAGAAAGCGCGATTAATCGCCAGCTTCAGATCCCCCGCCCACTGGTTATAGCGGATCGCCAGCTCATCGTGCCCCAGCTCGCCCGCCACCCGCGCGGCCAGCAGCAACCCCTGATAGTGGGTCACGTTGGTGGAGAGAGATTTGCTCATGCCGATGTGGGCGATATCGGCGGTGATCCACTTGGCATAGGTCTGGTCGCGCCAATCGAGGAAGGATTGCTCGCCGACATAGAGACCATCTGCGCTATCGAAGGCGGCCAGACGATCACTCTCTATGGTGTTGCTCAGTCCTTCAAAGACATCGGGCAAGAACGCGCGGCGCTCGGCATCAGGCAGGGCAGC
Organism: Aeromonas sp. 600948; assembly: GCF_049174875.1. Taxonomy (NCBI): domain Bacteria; kingdom Pseudomonadati; phylum Pseudomonadota; class Gammaproteobacteria; order Aeromonadales; family Aeromonadaceae; genus Aeromonas; species Aeromonas sp. 600948. The sequence goes on along the minus strand of NZ_JAAKTY010000011.1, from coordinate 143,808 downwards.
CAGCACCCGCTCGGCCCCCAGGGCCCAGCTCATGCGATCGGTACTGATGGGCCAGCTGCCCCCGGTACCGGTATCCTGAATGATCTGGCGTCCTTGCGGGATCAAGCTGTCCAGATCGCTTGTCAGCTCGGCTCTGAAATCAGAGAGCTTGAAGCGCAGGGAGTTGCGCGCACGCATGGGATCAAGCGCCCCCAGCCCCAGATCGGTGGCGTAGGAGAGATCCCGCGTCCATACGTAATGCCACTTGGCGCCGGTTTCAAAACAGTCGCACGGGATCGCCTGACCCCCGTTGTAACTGCCATCCTTGACCTGCGCCACGCTGTTCTGGCGCATCTCGTGGGTAGCCAGCGCAAACAGGGCATCAAACACCATGTTGCCGGAGCGCAGGCGGGGCAGATCCGCTTGCTCCTGATAGGTAGTAAAGCTATCACCCGGATCACGCAACTCCTGAGTGGTCGACTGCGCATAGCTACGATACTCGTCACTGGCCCGCTTGACCGAGAAGGTGGCCGTTTCCGTCACTCCGGGCTTATAGGTCTCATATTCGCGCTTCTCGATCAGCTCATGCCCTTCATGGGGATTGATCATGCCCAAATCACTATCGCCTGCAACGCTGACCTGCAACAGAGGAGCATTCTCATCCTGGCTGGCATCCAGCAGGAACTTGTAATACCCCTCCTGCTCTACCCGCACGGTTGCCAGCTGGCACTGAGCATCGCAGCGCTGCATCTTGACCGGGTTGTTCAATGCAATGACGCCATTGAGCCCAAAGCCGATCCCCTCCTGAGCGGAGGCAATCTTTATCTTGTGCTCACCCACAGTCAGCTTGGCCACCATCACATACTGCTTGTCCCCCTGATAGACCATCTGCAGGACAGGCTCCAGATTGCCATCAATCCCTTTCAGATAGAGACTCTCGCTGTAATTGGGGTCATCACGCACCATGGAAAACTCGATGGCCGGTGCAGCCAGATCGGCATTGGTCACCTTGACCTGAATGTCGAGCAGCCCCTTTTCCGTCACCACCAGACGGTTGTTCTGCCCGTTGTTCTGGTAGTACATGGGGTAGACCTGACCGGGGAAGATGCTGGTCTCCTTGCGGGAATCCGCAGAGAAATCGGGATATTTGGTCCACTCGGGCCCGGCCACTTTGAACGGGGACATACCCGAGTTCATTTTCAGGTTGTCCAGACGATAGACACCATCCTTGAAGGTCAGTTTGAACTTCTCCTCACGACCCCAGCCGCTAAACTCACCGACCATATAGAGATCAAAATTCCAGGGCGCCTTCACCTCGGGTTTGGCCCCGTTATCGTTGCCGCTGGATGAGCTGTCGTTACAACCGGACAAAAGAACCCCGCCGCAGCATAACGCCACGGATAATGCCAATGGACGAATTTTCATATATTCCCTTCGTTACTTTTTTGTTTTGTTATTGAAACAGCATTGAGTAAAACTGTTTTTGCCAGTCTACGTGGTCAGTATTCGCCAGAAAAATAGACCACGTCACCATCGGCATAGATAACATCTATAACCAGATGAAATTACGTGATCCACCGCACCAAACCGGCTATCAAGCGGTAAAAGCGATTTGAATACAACGTGAAGGGAGCCACATAAAAATAGCCAGTCAGTAAAGGGGAATAATTGACAGCCCCGGGTGATTACACTAGCTTGGCGCACCACCCGCCCATAACCGGACACCATGTTCGTGGACAAGCATCTAAGACAATTTATTGAAGTGGCCACCCACAAAAATGTCAGTCTGGCAGCCAGGCAAATGGGGCTCAGCCAACCGACGCTGACACACAACATGAGAAAACTTGAGGAGAGTCTGGGAACGACCTTGCTGGTCAGACATGCCAGCGGCGTGACGCTTACCGCTGCCGGAGAGCTGCTGCTGGAGCAGGCGCGCGTGATGCAGCGGATCTACGATGACACTCTCAGGCAGCTGGCCACCCTGCGCGAGCGCACCGCGCGCCCGCTAAAAGTGGGCACCGGACATGCGTGGTGGCAGCCGGTATTGCAACCGGTCACCGCCCGCTATCAACAGGCCAACCCATCCTGCACCATCAATATTGAAGTCGGCAACCATCTGCGCCTGCTCGATCTGCTGTTGGGCAATCATATTGATCTGTTTCTCGGACATGAAATTCACGGGCTGGCCAAAAATTACAGTTTGATATTTATTCCGCTATTTACTTCTCACGATGGAGTATTTGTCAGAGCGGGCCATCCCCTCACAGGGAAAATATGCAGCAAGCAGGATCTGGTTGATTATCCCAGCCTGCTGGTGACGCCGGATGAGGAGAAATATCTCCATCTGGTCGATGATTTGGCGAGAAAAAAACAGGAACGTGCCGCCATGAAGTTAAATGACAAAATCATTTATAGCAGCAACTCCCTGCTCACCAGCATTGATATTGTCAATAACAGCAATGCTGTCATGCCTTATCCGGTGAGCATGGCCGGTTATTTTTCCCGATTCGGTATTGGCCAGCTGAATATGGGCGAAGAGTACAACAAGGGGACTATCGGTATTTATATCCCTCGCGAGAAGAACGATGAGCCCCACATTCAGATGTTGTGCCAAGACATTCAGGCTCAGATCGCTTGCAATGGCCCCTTGATCGCCACCTTCTGAGCCCGCAATAACCGAGCCGAACGCCTCCATCAAGGTCACCGGCTGGATGAATCAACAGCTCATTCAGCCAGATATCCCAACCCTTACCCCACCTCCCCCAGTGCGCCGATCAGGGCGTCGAGCCCTTGGTCTACCTTTAAGCGCGGGCAGCCGACGTTGAGGCGGATATAACCTGTGCCTTCCGGGCCGTAGGTGTCGCCGCGCATGATGGCGACCCGGTATTTCTCCACCAGCAAGGTTTGCAGCGCATCCATCCGTTCGGGGGAGTCGATGCCAAGCCCGCGCAGGTCAATCCAGGCGAGATAGGTTCCCTCGGGCACCCGATAGTCGATGGCGGGGAAAGCCGCGTTGAGCCGCTGCAGATAGGCGGCCCGTGGAATCGGTCGTCAGACGGCAAGGCGGCTGCTGACCCAGATGCAGCAACCCGAGCTCGCCCCACCCGCCATATCATCACCACTCACCAGCAAACCGCAGAAGCGGGCATCGACCAGAGGCACACGGCTGCGGCGCGCGGGAAAATAACAAAGAGGGGGCGCAAAAATGTGAGCCTGCTCACTGCGTCAGCAAGGAGAGATTGAGAGCCAAGTGGAGAGGAATATGATGGGCGCCTGCCTCACTTCACGAGCCCATTTATGAGCAACCTGCACGACCAGAACCCGCCGAGTGAAATCCATCGCTGTGACAAATGCAGGGAGCGTACCCGCCATCTCGTGGTATTGGTCGCCCGCGATCACAGCCAGGACATCATGCCCAAGGATCCGCGCAAAGCCTTCTGGCAAGCCTTTACTTCCAGCAGCATTACCAACTGGGCGTTTGGCGAAACGCTGGCTTACCAGGCCACCCATGTAAAGCACCTGATCTGCGAGCGCTGCGGCGAGAAGTTTCTGGAATATTGAGTGACCATCAGGCCCAGAGGACGGCGCACCACGGACCGTCAGAGCGGGATAAAAGAGAAATAAAGATGACGTTTGTCGAGACGAACCCCGACCAACTGCCGCTAGCGCTGCTGCTGGAGGCCGATCCCGCAGAGCTGCGCATTGCCCCCTACTTTCCAGCCTCCAGATATCTGTTCCAGAAAAGAGCGCTCATAGATGAAACGAATTCTGATTATTGGCAACTCTGGATCGGGCAAGAGCTGGTTGGCAGCTCGATTGGCTGAGGGGTTAACTATCCGCGAGGTCAATCTGGACACCATCGTCTGGCAACCGGGCGGGTTTAACCAAAAACGGCCCCAGCATGAGATTGATCATGCCATTCAAACACTTGCTCAAGAGCCATCATGGGTGGTCGAAGGGGTATTTGGTGCCCTGGCCGAGCAACTGCTTGATGCCGCCGATACCCTGCTTTTTCTGGATCTCGACTGGTCAGTATGCCGTGATTCACTGCTATCGCGCGGATCACAAAGTGCCAGGCAACGGGATGCCGTAGCAGCCGAAGAGAGCTTTCAACAACTGCTGGTGTGGGCATCGGAATATGGGCAGCGAGCCGGCAAAAGCTCCCGCCAATTCCATCACGAGCTGTTTGATCGATTCCCAAACGACAAGCACCGTTTCACGACTCGCACAGAGGTACATAGCTATCTCACGCAACTGACCACTCATAGCTAACGGGGTAGAGGATGACGCAACAGGAGCTGGCGAAAATGGGGGGCGCTTCGGTAAGTATCCAGCTGCTGGATGGCAAACCCTGTATCAGAAAAAGCGGCGCATCGCCTGTCGAGCGCCATTTCTACCAACGCGCCGCACTTCATTTGAGCGGGCTCAACACTCCTACCCTGCTCAAGGTCGAAGGGGAGACCCTGTTCCTTGAGCAGATCCCTCATCCGGTCACGCTCACGCAGCTGCACCACAACGAACAGACCTTTGCTCAGCTGGCCAGCCTGCATAACGCCAACTATCAGCCCGACTTTGCGGTGAAAACTCACGGCTGGTCGCTCGTCGACACCAACGAAGCGCTCTCTGTACTCTGCCTGCCGGAAGCGGTAAACGAGAAGATCCGCCATATCCAGCAACTTGGTCACGAACTATTCGAGGAGTCATGCCTGATTTCGGGAGACAGCAATGAGGGCAACTGGGGCACCCGCAACAATGGTGAGCTGGTGTTGTTTGACTGGGAGCGATTTGGTTATGGCAGTCCGGCCATCGATCTGGCCCCGCTGGTGCCGCGGATGGGTTCGCTGGCTGAATATGAAACCATCATTGAACGCTATCTGTGCCACAGTTCGCTGCTCTCTGGCGACCGGTTGCTGCGCCATCTCGTCATGGCCAAGTGCTGGCTGATTATTGAAGTCACCAATCTGCTGACCAGAAGGGAGAAGCCGCAGGCACAGCAATATCTGGAGTGGTATCGGCAACAAGTTCCCAACTGGCTGGAGTCGGTGGCGCATATTGTGTAGTCCGTAGGTTCGAATAGCGGAGCGTATTCGGACGTTCGCGTTATAACCTATCTCTTTTCAGCCATCCCTCTCTTGCCACCACACTTTCTTCCCAAACAACGCCCCTCTGCGCTCGCCCAGCCAATGCGATTGGCCTCCGCCATCAGGCGCATAAAAATCCTAATCCGCCCGACGAAATGGCGACTTTTTGTGAGAAAGGTCACATCTTATAACGCCTTAAAACCACATATAAATCCAGACCCCGCTGGTGATTAATTTATTGACATGATGCATTACAAACCTGGTTACGAGACCAGTCACAATCCATTTATTTGTTTTTAAAGACAAAATTAGCAATAACCTGAAAATGGTGAGTCCTGCCTGAAAACGAGATCTTCATCACATCGCGTTTTGCTGCGCACAAAAATCCAGTGATTAGCACATTTGTCCGATAGGGAGGGTGCGGGTGAGCCGCGATAATGATCAGGTCATTTTTATCCAGTACGTCGATACGTACTCACGCATAGCTTCCGTCACCGGAAGCGGGGAGAGCGCCATGATCACCACCTTGATCAATGAACATCTGATCAACCTCGATTTGAAAGCGACGCGTAAGGAAGAGGTCTTCACCGAGATGGCCCGCCTGCTGGTCGCGCAAGGCAAGGTCAGCGACGAGCAGCAGTTCGTCAAGGATCTGTGGGCCCGCGAAGAGCTGGGTAACACCGGCTTTGAAGAGGGCGTGGCCCTGCCCCACGCCAAGAGTGCGGCTGTGTGCAATCCGGCGGTCGCCATCGGCATCAGCCGCAACGGCATCGAGTACGGCGCCGAAGATGGCAAGCCGTCCCACATTTTCTTTATGATCGCCTCCCCCGATGGCGGCGCCAACCACCATATCGAAGTGCTGGCCGAGCTCTCCGGCAAGCTGATCGAGGAGGGCTTTATCGCCAAACTGCTGGCGGCAAAAACCCCGGCCGATGCGCTGGCGCTGCTGCTGACCAAGAAAGAGGAGCAGAGCGCGGCCCCGGCCACCAGCAAGGGCTTTATCATCGGTGTCACCGGCTGCCCGGCCGGTATCGCCCACACCTATCTGGCGGCCGAGTCGCTGGAGCGCGCCGCCAAGGAGCTGGGTTATGAGGTGAAGGTGGAGACCAACGGCTCCATCGGCGTCAAGAACAGCCCGACCGCAGACGAGATTGCCCGCGCCACCGCCATCGTGGTGGCCTGTGACAAGCAGGTGGACATGGCCCGCTTCGCTGGCAAGCCCCTCATCAAGACCGGCGTAAAAGCCCCCATCAAGGATGGCAAGGGTCTGATCGAGCAGGCCCTGAAAGCCCCCGCCTATGTGGCTGGCAAAGAAGATAAAAAAGGTGAAGAGAAGAGCGCGGGCGGCAGTTCCGATCTCTATCGCTACCTGATGAACGGTGTCTCTCACATGATCCCGTTCGTGGTGACCGGCGGTCTGTTGATTGCGCTGGCACTTGCCATCGGCGGTAACCCGACCCCGAGCGGCATGCAGATCCCGGAAGGGAGCATGTGGAACCAGATCCTCAACGTGGGCGTGGCCGCCTTCACCCTGATGATCCCCATTCTCGCGGGCTATATCGCCTACGCCATCGGTGATCGTCCGGCGCTGGCACCGGGCTTTATTGGCGGCTGGATCGCCAACAACGGCAGCTTCTACGGCGCTGACGCCGGTACCGGCTTTATCGGTGCCATCATCGCGGGCCTGCTGGTCGGCTATCTGGTGCGCTGGATTGCCACTCGCCAGTACCACAAGATGGTGCAACCGCTGGTGCCGATCCTGATCGCCCCCATCGTCGGTTCCCTGTTTATCGCTGCGGTATTTATCTTCATTATCGGCGCCCCGATTGCCGACATGATGACCGGCCTCAACGCCATGCTGCTCTCCATGAGCGGCGGCAGTCTGGTGCTGCTGGGTATCGTGCTGGGTGGTATGGCCGGCTTTGATATGGGTGGCCCGGTCAACAAGGTGGCGTTCCTGTTCTCGGTGGGCATGATCGCCTCCGGTCAGACCCAGTTTATGGGTGCCATGGCCTGCGCCATCCCGGCCGCTCCCCTTGGCATGTCGCTGGCTACCGTACTCGGTCGCAAGCTCGGCATCTTTGACGAGTCCGAGATCGAAGCAGGCAAAGCCGCCGGTGCCATGGGTCTGGTGGGTATCTCCGAAGGGGCGATTCCGTTCGCCGCCCGTGACCCGCTGGCCGTCATTCCGGCCAACGTGCTGGGCAGCATGACTGCTGCTGTGATGGCCTTCCTGTTTGGCATCACCAACAGTGTCGCCCACGGTGGCCCCATCGTGGCCCTGCTGGGTGCCGTCAACAAGCCACTGCTGGCCCTGCTCTGCATGATCTGCGGTGCCATCGTCACCGGCGTGGTCGCGGTTGCCCTGAAAAAGCTGCGGGTAAAGAAGAGTGACGAGGTGACCCTGGCCAAGGCGGCCTGAGTCCTCCCTCACCATCGAGGCACCTAGACCATAAAAGAGGCCACCCCACGGGGTGGCCTCTTGTTTTTGGGGATGGCTGTTGGGCCGTATTTCCCAATATCGCCAACTGAGAATTGGTGGTCAATCAGCCCTCTCCCTTCACTTTTCCCTTAACTTCTCCCCTTACCTTTCCCTGGCTCCCTTCTGGCCAATCCATCCCACCTCCCCAGCCAAGCCAAGCCCAGCCCAGCCCAGCCCAGCCCAGCCCAGCCCAGCCCAGCCCAGCCCAGCCCAGCCCAGCCCAGCACTCACACAGAGCGCCAAACTGGATGAAATGGCAGCAATCTGGCGTCAGCGGTGTGATGCTTCTCACGCTTTGTCCGAGAAAGCGCAAAAACTAGGAAAATTTCCTAGCCCCACTAGGGATGGCTCTCAAGCCATTTTTTGCCCCTCTTATTAGAGTCACCTCACCTGATGTCGTGACCCGCACCGCGACGGGCAATGTGCCCCGTCATCCGGTGCCGGGCCCGGGTTTATATGGATGGAGCGTCGAGCGCAGCAACGGCTGACAGCCCCGACGTTCCGTTCCCCCTTCCGTGGCGTGACCTCGAACAACCTATCTACAAATGAGGGGCGCGGCGGAAATACCGTCTATCTCGCAGAGGATGAACGAAGATGTTGAAATTGCTCCAACAGGTCCGGGTCCCCACCCTGGACCTGCCGGTCGAAGCCCGGCGCAAGCTCTGGTTCAAGCCGTTTATGCAATCTTATCTGGTTGTATTTATTGGCTATTTGACCATGTATCTGATCCGCAAGAACTTCAACATTGCGCAAAATGACATGATCCAGGAGTACGGTCTCTCCATGACCGAGCTTGGCATGATCGGCCTTGGCTTCTCCATCACCTACGGGGTGGGCAAGACCATCGTCTCCTACTACGCCGACGGCAAGAACACCAAGCAATTCCTGCCGCTGATGCTGATCCTCTCCGCGCTCTGCATGCTGGGCTTCAGTGCCAGCATGGGCGGCACCGGTTTCAGCCTCTACTTCATGATCTTCTTCTATGCCCTGAGCGGTTTCTTCCAGAGCTGTGGTGGCTCCTGCAGCTACTCCACCATCACCAAGTGGACCCCTCGCAACAAGCGCGGCACCTATCTGGGCATGTGGAACCTCTCCCACAACGTGGGCGGTGCCGGTGCAGCCGGTGTGGCGCTGTTCGGTGCCAACTACCTGTTTGATGGCAACGTGCTCGGCATGTTTATCTTCCCCTCCATCATCGCGCTGATCGTCGGCTTTATCGGCCTGCGCTTTGGTAGCGATTCACCGGAAGCCTACGGCCTTGGCAAGGTGGAAGAGCTGTTTGACGAAGTAGCGAGCGAAGAGGATATCGCTACCGAAGAGCAGCAGCTGACCAAGTGGCAGATCTTCGTGAAGTATGTGCTACTCAACAAGGTGATCTGGCTGCTCTGCTTTGCCAACATCTTCCTCTACGTGGTGCGTATCGGTATCGACCAGTGGTCTACCGTCTATGCCCACCAGGAGCTGGGCTTCTCCAAAGATGTGGCTATTCAGGGCTTTACCTTCTTCGAAGTGGGCGCACTGGTCGGCACCCTGATGTGGGGTTACCTCTCCGATCTGGCCAATGGTCGTCGTGGTCTGGTTGCCTGCGTGGCACTGGCGCTGATCATCGCCACCCTGGGTCTCTACCAGCATGCGACCACCCAGTTTATGTTCCTGGGCTCCCTGTTCACCCTGGGCTTCCTGGTGTTTGGTCCGCAACTGCTGATCGGCGTGGCCGCCGTGGGCTTCGTCCCCAAGCAGGGCATCAGCGTGGCCGATGGCGTCAAGGGCACCTTCGCTTACCTGATTGGTGACAGCTTCGCCAAACTGGGTCTGGGCATGATCGCCGATGGCACCCCCATCTTCGGTCTGACCGGCTGGACCGGCACCTTCGCGGCGCTGGACATCGCAGCCGCCGCCTGTCTGGTGCTGATGGGTTGTGTCGCGGTCGCCGAAGAGCGCAAAATCCGCCGCATCAAGCGCGAACTGAAAGCCGCCGAGCTGGCTGCCCAGACCGCCTGATAGCCATAACAACAGACGCAGATTGTTCAGGGTCACCCACAGGGGTGGCCCTTGTTTTTTGGGGAAACCCCACTCCCAACTAGCCCATATCAGCCTGCATTGCCGTTCAAGGGACGGGCATATCCCCATCAAGATCCCACTTTTCATATGGACTTTTGGTAAAAGCCCCCCGCTGGCGCTATCTTGTTGCTCCCCCTTGTCAGCATCACAGAGAGCAGATGAAGATCGTCGCCGTCACCGCTTGCCCGACCGGTATCGCCCATACCTATATGGCTGCCGATGCCCTGCAAAAAGCCGCCACTGGGCTGGGACTCAAGATCAAGGTCGAGACACAGGGCGCCATGGGCATGGAAAACATGCTGACCGCCCGCGATATTGCCAGCGCCGACCTGGTGCTGATTGCCTCCGATATCGAGATTGAGCAGAAAGAGCGCTTCCTCGGCTGCACCATCCATCAGGTGAGACTGGAAACCGTGCTGCTGGATGCCAACGCCGTACTCAAGGCCCTGCCGATCCCGGCCTGATGCTGACCCGCGAGATCACCTTCTACTGCCAGCAGGGGTTGAGCATCACACAGGCCAAGCAGTTGAACCGGCTGGCGGGGATGTTCAAATCCACCATCCGCTGCGCCAACCTCACCCGGCGCCAGACTGTTGCCGCCAGCAACCAGCTCTCCCTGTTGACCCTCGCCACCCAGCCCGGCGATCTCTGCCAGTTGCAGATTGAAGGGTGCGATGCCGAGCTCGCCCACATGGCCTTCACCTGCTGGTGCGGGGAGCTGGGTCAACCGCTGGTGCGCCCGCGCACCGCCGCGCTGGCGGAGTTGCGACTGGCCAACGCTCTGCCCGACTACCATTTTGCCCTGCGCCAGCTGGCCTACAGCCCAGTGCCGCTGACCAAGGCCGAGGCCCTCGAGCATCTGATCGATCTGCTGCCCGCCGAGCTGATCACCGACCGCGCCACACTGACCGCCGCGGTGGAGCGGCGCGAGCAGGTCTCGGCCACCATCATCCGCCCCGGCCTTGCCATGCCTCATGTATTGAGCGAAGGGATCAGCCAGCCAACGCTGGCCCTGCTTAGCTGCAAGGAGCCCATCGAGTGGGGCTCTCAAATCGGACCGGTGCAGACCATTATTCTGCTGGCGGTGCCGGTTGGTAGCGGACGGGAGACCCTGCGCCCCCTTACCCGACTGGCGCAGGCGATGATCGACGATGTGGTCAGCCACGCCCTGCTGTTGGCGGGCTCGGCCCCCGCCCGTCAGGCTATCGTCATCGAGAGCCTGCTGAGCTAGGCAAATTGGCTCCGGGCGCTGCTTGTTGTAACGCCAGCCATTCATCCTGCCCTCAGCACCCTGTGGTACACTCGCTGCCATCGTCTGTTTGAAGTGTGTATCCGATGAAATCTCCCCGCTCCCGTCTCTCTGTCAGCCGTGCGCCGCGCGATAACGCCCCGCGCACGACTACCAAACCAGCCGCTCCCCGCCATGCATCCCCTCGCAAACCGGAGCTGGCCCCAGCGGATCGCAAATTGCTCCTGCTGAACAAGCCCTATATGGTGCTCTGCCAGTTCACCGACGAGGCGGGCCGCGAGACCCTCAAGGATTACATCAAAGAGCCCGGCATCTATGCCGCAGGGCGGCTCGATCGCGACAGCGAGGGGCTGCTGCTGCTCACCAACGATGGCAAGCTGCAGGCGCGTCTCACCCAGCCTGGGGAAAAGACCCCCAAGACCTACTGGGTGCAGGTGGAAGGCATCCCGAGCGAGGAGAAACTGGCCGCCCTGCGCGCCGGTGTGGAGCTCAATGACGGCATGACCCTGCCCGCCGGTGCGCGCATTATGGATGAACCTGCGGTGTGGCCGCGCAATCCGCCCATTCGCGATCGCAAGGAGATCCCCACCAGCTGGCTGGAGATCAAGATCATCGAGGGGCGCAACCGCCAGGTACGGCGGATGACCGCCCATATCGGCCACCCCACCTTGCGCCTTATTCGCTACGCCATCGGTGACTGGACGCTAGATGGTCTGGCTCCCGGCGAGAGCCGCTGCCTGCCCGCCCCCGAGCTGGCGCCGAGCTCCAACAGCCGCCCGCGTCCCTCCTCATCCCGTTCAGGCGCTCATACCGCCAAACCGGCCAAACCGGCAGGGGAGGCGCCACGGCGGGCTAGCCAGCCGAGACGGGACGAGCGCCCCCGCAGCACTCACCCAACCGAGCGCGCAGCCACGAACCCGACCGGCGGCAAACCCCGCAGCAGCGGGCGAGGAACGGCGCGTAGACCCGCCCGTGCGGGCAATCCCAATAGCAACGACAAGGAGTCATGATGAGCAATCAGGCAGAGCAATCGGCCACCAGCCACGCCCGCATGGAGGCGCGCCTGACGGTCGCCGCCCTGGTGCAGTGGCAGGGGCGCTTTCTGGTGGTGGAAGAGGAGATAAAAGGCCAGCGCCGCTTCAACCAGCCCGCCGGCCATGTGGAGCCGGGGGAAAACCTGCTTGAAGCGGCTTGCCGCGAGCTGAAAGAGGAGACGGGGCTGACCGCCGCGCCGACCGCCTGGCTTGGTACCTATCTGTTCAAACCGGCCGACAGCGAAGCCACCTATGTGCGCACCGCCATCATCTTCGACCTTGAAAAAGCGCCGGGTCAGCACCATCCAGAGGATCCTGACGGCGATGTGCTGGCTTGCCACTGGCTCACTCTGGAAGAGATTGCCGAGTGCAAACCGGCCCTACGCAGCCCCTTGGTGTGGCAGTGCATTCAGGATTATCTGGCGGGGACACGGCTGCCGCTCTCGGCACTCAAGGCCTTTATCTGAGGCCATTTGACACTCTTTTTCGGTGACAAAGGCCAACAACAGAAAAACGATTTCCTGCTATCAGGCTCCTGATGGGAACTGCGGCATGGATATGTGACCGGGGGCGCAAAACTCTGGTAGAATACGCCCCGTTTAAACGAACTGGTAACTTCGACTAATGACAGACAACAGCCAAATCAAGGTGATCGTCGGCATGTCCGGCGGCGTGGATTCTTCCGTCTCGGCCTACCTGCTCCAGCAGCAGGGCTATCAGGTCGAAGGCTTGTTCATGAAGAACTGGGAAGAAGACGACACGGACGAGTACTGCTCTGCCGCCCAGGATTTGGCTGATGCCAAGGCCGTCTGCGACAAGCTGGGGATGAAACTCCACACCATCAACTTCGCGGCCGAGTACTGGGACAATGTGTTCGAGCACTTCCTCGAAGAGTACAAGGCTGGCCGCACGCCGAACCCGGATATCCTGTGCAACAAGGAGATCAAGTTCAAGGCGTTCCTCGAATTTGCCGCCGAAGAGCTGGGTGCCACCTACATCGCCACCGGCCACTATGTGCGCCGTGACGACAGCACCGGCCGCCCGCGCCTGCTGCGCGGTCTCGATACCAACAAGGATCAGAGCTACTTCCTCTACACCCTGAGCGAGAAGCAGGTAGGTCAGAGCCTGTTCCCGGTTGGCGATCTGGAAAAACCGGAGGTGCGCCGCATCGCCGAGCAGCTGGATCTCATCACCGCCAAGAAGAAAGACTCCACCGGTATCTGCTTTATCGGCGAGCGCAAGTTCAAGGACTTCCTGGCCAAGTTCCTGCCCGCCCAGCCCGGTAAAATCGAGACCGTGGATGGCAAGGTGATCGGCGAGCATCAGGGTCTGATGTATCACACCCTGGGCCAGCGCAAGGGGCTCGGCATCGGTGGTCGCAAAGATGCCACCGAAGAGGCCTGGTATGTGGTCGACAAAGAGGTCGAGCGCAACGTGCTGGTGGTGGCGCAGGGCGAACATCCTCGCCTCTACTCCGATGGCCTGATTGCCAGCCAGTTGCACTGGGTGGATCGCACCCCCATTCGCGAACCGCGTCGCTGCACCGTCAAGACCCGCTACCGCCAGCAGGATATCCCCTGCTTGATCCAGCCCATCGACGACGAGACCATCCGGGTCATCTTCGACGAAAAACAGGCTGCGGTCACCCCGGGCCAATCCGCCGTCTTCTACGACGGGGAAGTGTGTCTGGGCGGTGGCATCATCGAACAACGTTTCAGCCATCCGGTTTGAATCCTTAACAGAAGGCAGCAGACGTGAGCGATAAATTCCAAGACAGAACAATGGCCTTTGCCGGCATCTGCCAGGCCGCGTATCTGGTGCAGAAGGTGGCCCGAGACGGCAGCTGTGACGAGGCCGCCCTGCGCGAGAGCCTCTCCAGCATTCTGGTGACCAACCCGAGCCAACCGCTCGAGGTGTTCAACAACACCCATCTGGCCATTCGCGACGGCTACCGTGCGCTGGTCGAGCAGCTGGGTGCCGACGGCAGCCAGAAGAATGCCGAGCTGACCCGCTACGTGGTAAGCCTGATTGCACTGGAGCGCAAGCTGGCCAAGCGCAAGGACATTCTCAACATGCTGGGTGAGCGGATCAGCCAGATTGGCCGCCAGCAACAGCACTTCGATCTGCTCGACGAGCAGATTTTGGCCAACATGGCGAGCATCTACAGCGATCTTATCAGCCCCATCGGGCCGCGCATCCAGGTGGCGGGTACCCCGCTGTTCCTGCAGCAGCCGCTGGTGCAGCACAAGGTGCGCGCCCTGCTGCTGGCGGGTATTCGTGCCTGCGTGCTGTGGCGTCAGCTCGGTGGCAGCCGCACTCAGATCATCTTCGCTCGCAAGAAGATGGTGGAGCTGGCCAAACGTTACTAATCATCAGCTCGCGCGCGGGCCAGCCGAGGTCGACATCAGGGTGAACAGCCGCACATCCGCCCTGACGACGACTCAGCCCCACGCGCGAGTGAATACGGATCCCCCACACAAATCATCAGGAGTTCACCCCATGGAGCTGTCCGCGCTGACTGCTGTTTCCCCGATTGACGGTCGTTATGGCGACAAGGCCGATGCCCTGCGCCCTATCTTCTCCGAATTCGGCCTGCTGCGTTTTCGCGTTGAAGTCGAGGTTCGCTGGTTGCAAAAACTGGCCAGCCATGCCGGGATCCCGGAAGTCCCTGCCCTGAGCGCGGCTGCCAACGCCCTGCTCGACGGCATCGTCAGCAACTTCAACGAGAGTGACGCCGCCCGCATCAAACAGATCGAGCGCACCACCAACCATGATGTGAAAGCGGTGGAGTACTTCCTCAAAGAGAAAGTCGAAGTGAACCCGGAACTGGCGGCTGTCAGCGAGTTCATCCACTTCGCCTGCACCTCGGAAGACATCAACAACAACTCCCACGGTCTGATGCTGAAAACTGCCCGCGAAGAGGTCATCAAGCCTTATTGCGAAAAGCTGATCAGCGAGCTCAAGCGTCTGGCTCACGAGTACCGTGACATGCCGCTGCTCTCCCGCACCCACGGTCAGCCTGCCACCCCGAGCACCATGGGCAAGGAGATGGCCAACGTCGCCTACCGTCTTGAGCGCCAGTTCAAGCAGATCATGGCGGTGGAGATCCTCGGCAAGATCAACGGTGCGGTCGGCAACTACAACGCCCACCTCAGCGCCTACCCGGATGTGGACTGGCACCAGTTCTCCGAGGAGTTCGTTACCTCCCTGGGTCTGACCTGGAACCCCTACACCACCCAGATCGAGCCGCATGACTACATCGCCGAGCTGTTCGACGCCATGGCTCGCTTCAACACCATCCTGATCGACTTCGACCGCGATGTGTGGGGTTACATCTCCCTGGGTCACTTCAAGCAGCGCACCATCGCCGGTGAAATCGGCTCCTCCACCATGCCGCACAAGGTCAACCCCATCGACTTCGAGAACTCCGAAGGAAATCTGGGTCTGGCCAACGCCGTGTTCCAGCATCTGGCGAGCAAGCTGCCCATCTCCCGCTGGCAGCGTGATCTGACCGACTCTACCGTACTGCGCAACCTGGGTGTGGCGGTGGGTTACTCCCTGATTGCCTATCAGGCGACCCTGAAGGGTATCTCCAAGCTGGAAGCCAACGACGCCGCCATGGCCGCCGATCTGGATGCCAACTGGGAAGTGCTGGCCGAGCCGATCCAGACCGTGATGCGCCGCTACGGTATCGAGAAGCCCTACGAGAAGCTCAAGGAGCTGACCCGTGGTCGCCGCGTCGATGCCGAAGGGATGCGTACCTTTATCGACACCCTGGAGTTGCCGGAAGCTGTCAAGGTTGAGCTGAAGAAGCTGACCCCGGCCAACTACATCGGTGACGCCCAGCGTTTGGTCGATCTGCTGAAGTAAGCCAACCGGCAGTGACGAAGGGGCCCTGTGCACGATACGCCACAGGGCCCCTGTTATTTTCCCTGCCACGGCAGGACCCCGAGTGGCTTTTCCCAAGCCTGCCTTGGGCAAAACCTCTTTGCGAGACACGAGAAACAGCATGTACGAACTCAATCTGGATATCGCTCACTTCCTCGAGCACTACTGGCAGAAGCGCCCGCTCCTTATCAAGGGTGGCTTCAAGGACTTTCAGGATCCCATCAGCCCGGACGAGCTGGCGGGTCTGGCCATGGAAGAGGTGGTAGAGTCCCGTCTGGTCACCCGTTTCGACGGCAAGTGGGATGCTGCCCACGGTCCCTTCGAATCCTACGACCATCTGGGCGAAGAGAACTGGACCATTCTGGTACAGGCTTGCAACCACTGGGCTCCCGAGGTGAACGAGCTGGCGGTGCCGTTCCAGTTCATTCCGGGCTGGCGTTTTGACGATGTGATGGTGAGCTTCTCTACCCCTCACGCGGGTGTCGGCCCCCACATCGACAATTACGATGTGTTTATCACCCAGGGTCTGGGCAAGCGCCACTGGCGGGTTGGCGATGCCAAGCCGCTCAACGAGTTTGCCGCCCACGCCGCCCTGCTGCACTGCGAGCCGTTCGAGGCGATCATCGACGTCATCATGGAGCCGGGCGACATCCTCTACATTCCGCCCGGATTCCCTCACGAAGGCTACGCCATCGAGCCCTCCATGAACTTCTCGGTGGGCTTTCGCGCACCGGATGCCAAGGCGCTTATCTCCTCCTTTGCCGATCACCTGATCGACAATGAGGTGCGTACCGAGCGTTACGGCGATGCCGACCTCAAGCCCCGTGCCCGTCACGGCGAGATCCAGCCCCACGAGCTGCACCGTCTGCGCGAGCTGATGCAGCAGGCCCTCGATGACGAGACCCTGTTCAAGGAGTGGTTCGGCACCATGATCTCCGAGGCCAAGCACGATCTGGACGTCAATCCGGTCGAGCCAGACTACAGCGCCGAGGAAGTGGCCGACATGCTGACCCAGGGCGAGCCTGCCATCAAGGTACCGGGTCTGCGCACCGTCTGGTTTAGCGGCGAGAGCCAGCAGTGCTTCATCGACGGCGAAGCCTGGACGCTGCAGAGCGAAGACGCGGCAGCCATTTCCCTCCTGTGCGACAAGGACATCATCACCCAGGCCGACATGGTGGAGCTGGCCGATCAGGCCGGTTTCCTGCAACTGCTGACCCGTCTGGTCAACCGCGGTTACTGGTTCTTCAACTGATCCGGCGGTAACTGAAGGATAAAAAGGCGCCTTATGGCGCCTTTTTGTCACTCAGATGCGGTTCAATTAACAATCGATGCGCGAAGCTGAACCTACTCTTGATGAACCGACAAGTGGTGATTTATTGAGCTAACATGGATGAGTATCATGCGTCCGTCCCTGTTCACAAGAGAAGCGCCACCATGCAAATCACCTCCCGGCCCATGCCGCTGCCCGATTACGGCAAATATCCCTCCTCTCCGGCTGTCACGCCCGAACAGGTCAATCAGGCCCGTAACGAAGCGCTGATCAAGAAGGATGAATTACAGGCACAGAGCGAAGAGAAAGCAACGGCTCGCAGAACCCTGGCTGTCTCTTATACGGCTAACCAGCAAGATAAAGCCGTGGTGGAGCGCTACCTGGAAGCCAGCGGTCAGGAGAGCGACAGCAAGTCGGGCCCGAGCACGGCTGATATGTATCAGGCTGCGACTCGCTACCAGCGCCAGCAGAATCTCAGCGACTACATGCAATTCCAGCAGAGCCCGCTCGCCCAGCAGATGGGTGACATGGTGGGCGAAGATAATCGCAAGGGCACCCAGCTCGACATCATTGCCTGAGCCAATTTGCTCGAATAAGCCCGGCAGGGATCAATACAAGATGAAAAAGCCCTCAATGAGGGCTTTTTCGCTATGGCTTATCGCTGCGACGTCTCGCTATAAATGGGACACTTCTGCCTGCGCGTCCGGCAGCTCGTCGGGGAGTTCATCAAACAGGGGGTGATAGAGCACCTCACCCTGCACACCCGAAAAACCGCGCTCCTGCAGCTCCATCGCCATAAAGCAGTCGGCAGGTACCTCATAGATGCAGTGCAGGCCAAACTCGCTGGCCGGGCGGAAACCGAAACGGCTGTAATAGGCCGGATCCCCGAGTACCACCACCCCTTTCCAGTCCATCTCGAGCGCCGTATCAAGCCCTTCACGGATAAGATCCGAGCCAATCCCCTGGCCTTGCCAGTCGGGATGAACCGCGACCGGCGCCAGACCGAGCCAGGGCCCTTCCATGCCGTTAATGGTGATCGGGCTTAGCATCAGGTGCCCCATGAACTCGTACTCTTCCTCTTCGACCATGGTCACCACGGCAGCGCCACATTCGCGCAGGCGGTTGACCAGTTCGGCCTCATCGGAACGACCGAAGGCGGCACTCAGCAGCTCATAGACCGGCAGCATGTCACCGGGGCGCTCGGTTCTCAACATCAGGTATTACTCCTCGTACAGCAGAGCGGGCATTATTCCACACAACGGCTGGTCATTCTGAGTACCTTTGTCCAAAAATGGGAGGGTGCACTCAGGAAAACGAGCTGCAAACTGCTGCTGCAAGGCGGTTAGCGTAGCCGGGGTGACCCTGTTCATCGCCTCCCGGTAGGCAAACCAGAGGGCGGGAGCCTCCCGCGCCAACCGCTCAAAGGTCAGTTCTGGCGTTTGATACCAACAGCCATCCAGCTCATCGACCAGCTCCGGCAGCTCCACCAGCAGCCGTAACTGCTGATAGCGTATCTGCGGCGAGTCACCGTTGCCGCCCAGCGCCTGCGCCATCAATTGGTTGAACCAGTGGAGCCGTGATGCGCGCTCCTCGCGGCTAAGCAGCTCGGGCCCTTGACGCTGCAGTGCGGCCAGTTGCAGCAACCACGCCAGCCCCTGTTCATCCCTGTCTTTCAGCAAGACGCCGCCAAGATGGGACAACTGCTCCGGTTCGGCCTGCTCCAGCAGTTCGACGGGGTAACAGTGCACCTCCAGAGACCTCTCAAGATGCGGCGGGCAGCGAATAGAGCAGGACTCCTCCCCCGCGCCCCTCTCATCCACAAAGAGCGAGATGGCCAGCTTGCCGTTGGCACTCTGCCGATCCAACGTTACAGGATCCCACAGGATCACCACGGCGATCCGCTCATCAGCAAGCCAGCAGGCAATCTCCTCGGCCAAGGGATTGGGTAAGGAGGGGGCGCGATCCAGTCGCCAGTAACTCACATCACACGGCTGGCGACCACTGATATGGCGCCGCCCGCGATAGTGCATCCCCACTTTTGCCATCACCCGGCCGGAGGCTAAATTGTCTGGCATATGGCGAGCCGTCAGCGCAGGCAGTTGCAGTTGGTCAAAGGCGAACCCCTTGACCAAGCCAGCGGCCCGAGTAGCCAGACCGCGATTTTGCCAGGGCACGCCCACCCACCAGGCGAGCTCGCCATTCCAGTGCAGGGAGATCACCCCAAGCAACGCCGCACCTTGCTCCTCTGGCAAGGTGATGGCCCAGCTCCAGCCAAGACCAAGCGCCGCCTTGCGCCAGCTGAGCGCCAGCCAGTCGCGGGCCCCCTCCGGCGGATAGGGATGAGGAATATTAAGGGTGTAGCGGGCCAGCGCCTCGTCGTTGCAGTAGCGTACTATCTCGCGATCATCGGCGGCCTGCAGCGGTCGCAGCGCGACGCCTGATAGCGGATGATCCTCAACCAGGGTCGGCACCGTCACGCGGCGCGCCAGCAGGCGATTTAGCACGGCGCCCAAATCGGCCTCGGGGGTGAGCGGCAGATCGGCCCCCACAGGGCCAAGGGTGAGCAGTCCCTGCTCCCTGGCGAGGGTCAATAGGGAAGTAGAGGCGCTGATCAGGATCTGGCGGCTGGGATCAACATGAAAATCCACCAGCAGATCCCCATCGAGCCAGGCAGCCAGCAGGGCTCCC
The DNA here is from genome assembly GCF_049174875.1 of Aeromonas sp. 600948. NCBI lineage: Bacteria > Pseudomonadati > Pseudomonadota > Gammaproteobacteria > Aeromonadales > Aeromonadaceae > Aeromonas > Aeromonas sp. 600948. The sequence goes on along the minus strand of NZ_JAAKTY010000011.1, from coordinate 124,076 downwards.
GGGCAGAACACCCCGTCTGGAGGGCTGCTCGCCCAGGGTGCATCGGTTTGATCGAGGGCGGCCGCCGCCTCTTTGCCCAGCAGCAGCTGCCAGCGATGACCTTGCTGCTGCCAGTGCAGCAACAGCGCAGCCCACTGCGGTTGCCACAGACTGGCCTCGATCAGCAGTTCCATCAGCTGGCCTGACAGGCCGCTGGCAGCGTCAGGTGACGGGGATGGGCTTCGATACGGGCGATCCAGCTACGGATAGCGGGCCACCCCTGCAGAGAGAAGATCCCCTCCTCTGCCACATGGGTGTAGGCATAAAGGGCGATATCGGCGATGGTCGGCGCATCACCGCACAGGTAGGGGCTCTGTTTCAGCTGCTGCTCCATTACCGCCAGCGCCTTCTCGCCACCGGCTTTCAGACCGTCGAGCCGCGCCTCCTGCGACTCGGGTCGGCCGAGATAGTGAACGATAAAGCGGGCCACCGCGATGTAGGGCTCATGGCTGTACTGCTCAAAGAACATCCATTTGAGCACCTCGGCCTGCTGGCGCGGCTCGGTTGGCCACAAGGTACTGCCTTGCCCCAGATAGAAGAGGATGGCGTTGGATTCCGCCAGCGTATCGCCCTGGCCAATCTCCAGCACCGGGATCTTGCCGTTGGGGTTCATGGCCAAAAATGCAGGGGTACGGGTATCCCCCGCCTGAATATCCACCTCAACCCACTCAAGGGGCAACTCCAGCCAGCGGGCCAGCAGCCACACCTTGTAGCAGTTGCCGGAACGCAGATCACCATACAGACGCATACACACTCCTTGTGAAAACAGATTTGAACAGCGCGATCAGGGAGCCAGACGCTCGATATGCCAGCCATCCCCTTCGCGGGTGTAGTAGAAGCGGTCGTGCAGTCGGTGCTCGCCCCCCTGCCAGAACTCCACTGTCTCGATCACTACCCGGAATCCGCCCCAGAAGCTCGGCAGCGGCACTTCGCCATTGGCGAACTTCTGCTTGAGCTCGAGGAACTTGGCCTCCAGCACGCCGCGGGCCGAGATGCGGGTCGACTGCTTGGAGACCCAGGCAGCGATCTGGCTATCCTTGGGACGGCTGTGGAAATACTTCATCACCTCGAAGGTGCTCATCTTCTCCACCCGACCGGTCACATGAACCTGTCTGTCCAGCGTGTGCCAGGGGAAGAGCAGGCTGATTCGAGGATTGCCTTCCAGCTGCTGCGCCTTACGGCTACCCATGTTGGTGTAAAAGACCATCCCCTGGGCGTCGTAGTGCTTGAGCAGCACAGTGCGCTGCCAGGGCTGACCATCGGCATCCACCGTCGCTACCACCATGGCGGTGGGATCGGTCAGTTTGGCCTCACAGGCCTGCGCCAACCACTTCTCGAACAGCGCCAGCGGCTCGGCCGGCAGATCGGCCCGGTGCAGCCCGCCACGGGAGTATTCACGGCGCAGATCAGCAACATCCATCATCTTGATTTTCCTTCAAATAAATAATGGTTCCACGACCATCAAGAGAGTGACGCAGGCATTGTGCTCCGCTCATCTGTCAGTGACAAGCCATAACACAGCGGGGAGGCAACTGCCTCCCCGCTGTGTTTACCTGCAAACTATTACCTCTGAATCGCCTCCGGCATGCACCTTTCCAGCATCTGTCGGTTATATCGGGTGGCATAGTCAATCCGCTGCTCAAACTCCGCCTCCTTGCCCATCTCAATCACATCGCCGAACCCTTTCAGATAACGGACTCCGCACCGGGTTCTCGCTTCTGCTTGCAATGACTCCACAACCCCCGGGGCCATGCCGCCACGCCCGCCGCGCACGATGAGCCGATAATCCTGAGCAGCAAGACTCTCATCTATTGCCTCGGTCAGTGATGCGGCCACAACAGGCGCTGCGCAGATATGCAGAAACAGCAAACTGACGGCTAACCGTAATACCTGCGCCATCCGGCTGCACCTCCCATCAGGATGATCACAATGATACTCACCGCACCACCACCGCCGCCGCCACCCGTATTGTTGTCGGTAATGACAGTTGCACTTTCCGTAGTGGCCGACGCATTACCTCTTATCCCATTGATAGAGAAAAAAATATTATTGCTGCATGCCAGCTTCAGCCTAGCCGTGCTGATCAACGGTGCAGGCAACACCACACTGGCCGAACCGTTATTGACAAGCCCGCTTGCCAGCGTAGTCCAGCTAGAACCGCCATTCTGTGTCAGTGCCAAATCCACGCTGGGACAGTTGATAGGAGGCTGATCGGTCCCAGCAACATTCCATGTCACTAGCTGAGTGCTACCCGCCACCATGGCGCCAATCTGCGGGGCTGTGATGGCAAATGCCGCGCCGGTATTGATCACCTGCACCACCATCTCATCACTGCTGACCGCCCCCTGACCATCACGTACGGTAAGGCGGAACTGGAGATTGCGATTGGTCGCTGGCCACGCCTCCCCTTTGGCCAGCACACCCGTGATCAGCGAGCTCATGGCAGGCAAGGTTCGGCGGGGATCCGAAGTTGGCGAGACAAAGCGAAACAGCGGGCGTGACCCATCATCCACCATGGTGGCCAAACTGCTGGATGCGTTGCCCAGATCCACCTGCTCCCAGGTGTAACTCAAGGCATCTCCATCCAGCTCCAGCGCACTACCGACAAGAGTGAAAGGCGTATTGGCGGGGATCACCCTATCGCCCCCCGCATCCACAACCGGCGCGTTATTGGCAAGCGCCAGGTCGGTGCCGCAGGAGGGCAGAGAGGCCATCAGAGCCCGCATCTGCTCGATCGACTTGCTGTGAAAGAAAGGTGTGCTGTTAACCTGCAGATTCTCCTCACCACAGATCCCGGCATAGGCCATGATGGTCGAGCCACTGCCCGGTTCCCAGGCTGAGCTAGCCTTGCGACCCGTGGCACAACTGTCGGCCATGCCATTGAAGGAGTGCTCTGCCCCCAGCTGGTGCCCCAATTCGTGAGCCACATAATCAATAAAGAATGCATCACCGATAGGCTGTGAGCCTCCGGTCATGCCCCGTGAACGGCTGAAAGGGTTGCATAAAGATCTCAGGGTCGCCACCCCGCCGCCTGATGTCGCCAGCAGATGGCCCAGATCAAAAGAAGGATTGAGCAACACCCCCTGTTGGGTCTGGTTGATTGCGATATCCTGGGTCGAGTTGGTGAAAGGATCCGTCGCAGGATCGGTGAAAATCACATTATCCGTATCAGCTGCAAGCTGAAACTCGGCCCCCACATCACGGCGATAGACTTCATTGACCCGATTAAGCAGTGTTGCAATCGCCGAGAGTGCTGCAACCTTGGTACCACCGTGATACTGGGTATATTCCCCGGTTGCCGAGATAGCGATAGTGTAGCGCTTGCGCAAATTGCCATCGACCAGCACAGCTCGCTCACGCTCGATACCATGAGGATCAATCACCTGATCCACATCCTGTCGCCGCCAGGCATCTTGCTGTTCATAAACGGCATAAGAGAAACCGTCCTGAAGCGGATCGACATAAAAGGTACGCCCCTGATGGGTAAACATACCGTGAAAACCATGTATGGTGACATCAAATCGGCCTGTATCCGCCGCCCGATCGATAGCCTTCCCACTGTAAGTATTGATAGAAGGGTAGCGCTGGGCCAAAGGCTCCGGGAGCAAGGCATTGGGATGAACATCAAACTGCACCGTAGTGCCATCCGGCAGTGGCAAAGTCAACACACTGGCGAGATGCCCGGGCTCAAAAGGCTTGTCAGGAACCACCACTCTGACCTTTTCAGCTCGCACATCATAGATCCCTCCCCTTTCCAAGTTTTCATCCATGAAGGTCCACTGTGGTTCTGCTGCAACCTGAACAGACAAACTGGTGATAATCACCGCAATGCCATGCTTCATAGAGCCTCCTTGCCCTACCCTGGTGACAACAAGTATGGTGCAGCGTCAATTGACGATCTGCGTGACAGACAGAAAAGAAAATTCGCACAAAACTTCTGTCACGCTGAGACATCGTGCTACACCCACGCTCCCCATCTCAGGCGATACAGACTGACCCCATTCAACAACGGAAAAAAGTGAAGGCGCCATTGGCGCCTTCACGGATAGATAGGGGGCTGAATATCCCCCCATTTGGATTGGTTCGTTGGCGTATTACTGCTTATCCGCGCCCGATGCTATCGGGCAATGAATCACCATGCGCCGGTTAAACTCGCTGGCGTAGGCACTCAGTTTGGCATGCGTTTCGTGCTGGCCGGGCCTTATCACATCGCCCAATCCATCCAGATAACGCTTGCCACAGCGCGCCTTGGCCTCTGCCTGCTGCTCGGCTGCAATACCGGGGGCGAACTCTCCCCGCCCCGCGATCACGATGAGGCGGTAATCCTGCCTGGCAAGGTTTGCACTCAGCTCCTGCTCCAGGGTGCTGGCATCGACCCGACAACCGCCGAGCATGGCAAGCAGCAACAGGGGGATTCCCCTCATGTGCGCCTCCGTTGCCAGCCAAGCAGCGCCAGTGCTAGCGTCCACAATCCGAGCACCCCGCCACCACCACCGCCACCTGAATTAGAGCCACCTTGCACCAGAGGCAATTTGAGGGGACTGATGGCAAAGAAGATGTTGTCGCTGCAAGCCACTTTCAGCCTGACACTGCTGGTGAGGTTGCCCGGCAGGGTCACTGTGGCAGAGCCGCTGTTGGGCTGGCTGGAGACGAGGAGTGCCCAGCTAGCACCCTCGTCCTGGGTTACAGATATATCCACCTTGCTGCAACTGATGGGTGGCAACGTGGTGCCAGCCACGTCCCATGTCAGTGACTGACTCCCCCCGGGCGTGAGGGTGACCCCGGAAATTGGGCTGGTGATGCGAAATGCTGTGCCGGTATTGACCACCTGCACCTTCATGTCATCGCTGGCAACGCCACCCTGACCATCTCGCACCGTCAGTCTGAAATTGAGATCCCGGTTGGTGGTCGGCCAGGCCTCTCCTTTGGCAAGCGTGCCGGAGAGCAGGGATGGCAAACTCGGCAGGATCCGCTCCGGCGATGCCGTGGGAGAGACAAAACGAAACAGCGGCCGGGAGCCATCGTCAACCATGGTAGCGACGCTGCTCGATTCGGTGCCTTTGTCGATCTGCTCCCAGTTGAAGAGCAGAGGGTTACCATCCAGATCCGCCCCCGCCCCCTTCAGGGCAAAGGGCGTATTGGCCGGGATCACATAATCGTTGCCGGCCGCAACCTGCGGAGCATTATTGCTCAACGCGAGCGTGGTTCCGCAGGTCGATTCGCTCGCCATATGAGCTCGCATCTGCTCGATGGACTTGCTATGGAAATAGGGATCGCTGTGTGGCTGGATATTCTCCTCACCGCAGATGCCGGCATAGGCCATGATGGAGCTGCCACTGCCCGGCTCCCAAGCTTGCTCCTCAGCACGGTTACCCGCACCACAATTGCCGGTCGTGCCGTTGAAGGTATGCTCGGCACCAAACTGGTGGCCAATTTCATGGGCCACATAGTCTATAAAGAAAGCATCACCGACTGGTTCTTTTGAACCCGTCATGCCAGATGACTTGGCGCCATAGGCGTAATAGGGTGGCAGGGTATCAACACATAACACCCCCAAACTCGCCAAACCACCGCCTCCAGTATTGAGGACATGGCCGATATCAAATGCCCCCACATCCCCGGCAGCAAACGCCTGAGCCTGCACATCTACGTTCAGATCAGCATCCGCATTGGTGTTATCAAAGGGATCACTGGCCGGATCGGTAAAGACCAGGTTGTCATTGCCACTGGCCAATACAAACTCTGCCCCCACATCCTGTTGATAGACCTGATTCACCCGGTTGAGCAGGGTTGTGATGGCCGCCATGGTCAGTACCCTGGAGCCTCCGTGGTATCGGGTATATTCCCCCGTCGCCGAAATGGCGATGGTGTAGCGCTTACGCACATTACCATCCACCTGCACCCTTTGCTGCAACGCCCTGTCGGCATCATGGCCAAGCACCTTGTCCGCCTCATCCTCCAGGCGACTATGGGCATCCTGCTGGTAATAGACGGCATACCCTTCGGCATTGCGCAGCGGATCGACAAACACCATCTTGCCCTGATGGCTGAACATGGCATGGAAACCCTGTGGCCCCAGATCGAAGCGCCCCGTCTCTATCGGATGCGCCGGGTTGTACCCCTTGAAGGTGCGGATCTGCGGATACTTGGCGGCAAGATCTGCAGGCAGCAAGTCGTAGGCTTCCAGAGCAAAGGTGACCTCCCCCCCATCGGGCAGCGGCAGGGTCAGCTCACTCACCCCGGCTTGCAGTCCGGCAAAATAGTCGAGCGGCACCTTGGCCACTCGAAACTGATTGGCCCGCACCTCATAACCTTGCTCCGCAGTCGCTCTGGCGGCTACCGTGCTCCACTCGCTGGCCATCAGGCTGGTTGAGCCCAGCATGCTGGCAACCAGCAAGGCCACCCTAGAGTATTTCGTCACATGCATTGTTTTTAGTCCTTTTATTAATGCAATCGCCTGAATTGCGGCCTGTACTTTATTTTTATTCGGCCACATCAATACAAAGCTGAAGCAACCCTTTCCACCATTCCCGAGTGGGAGTGTTGCGCCAACCCCGTCTAACCCCTATCATTGCGCGGATTTGTCAATTTTAGAACTGCTCCTCTTCACAAAGGTGCGGTTCATCTTTATCTGGCCAAGGTTAATCTCATGCTCAAATCCCCACTGTTGCCCCGTTTCGGGGATCTGGTCGTTGCCATTGTTGACGATGTGCTCGGTCAGGGTCTTACCCTCGACCGCGCCTATGCCCGTCACTTCTCCGGCATCGAACTCAAACCGCAAGAACAGGCAAGGATTGCCCTGGTCACCGGCGACCTGCTGCGCCGTCTCAGCCTCTATTGTTTCCTCACCGGTATTCAGGTGCGTCAGGCCGAAAAGAATGTCTGGCCACTGCTGCACAGCTGGCACGCCTTCCACAAAATTGCCCAGCCCAATCACCCGACCCTGGATCGCTTCAATGAAGAAGCATTCCGCCGCCGTCTGACCGAGGCGAAGAAGAACCCGGTATTGATGGATGGTTGCCCGAGCTGGCTGGAGAAACTGGGTAGCGAGCAGCTGGGTGAAGCCTGGCCTGCCGAGCGTGCCGCCCTGGCCTGGATGCCCAAGCGCTACCTGCGGGTCAACACCCTCAAGTGCACCCGTGATGAACTGCAAGCCATGCTGGCCAAAGAGCAGGTCACCACCATTCCGGTTGAAGGTGTGGAGACTGCCCTGCAGGTCACCTCTGACGCCGCCCTGTTCCGTACCAAGGCCTTTGCCGATGGTTGCTTCGAACAGCAGGACGCTGGCTCCCAGCTGGTTGCTGCCGCTTTGGAAGTTGCCCCAGGCATGCGGGTGATCGACGCCTGCGCCGGTGCCGGTGGCAAGACCCTGCATATCGCCGCCATGATGCAGGGTAAAGGCCGTCTGCTGGCAATGGATGTGGAAGAGTGGAAGCTGGAGAACCTCAAGCAGCGCGCCCGTCGCGCCGGTGCCCACAACGTGGAGACCCGGGTCATCACCAGCAGCAAGACCGTCAAGCGCCTCAAAGAGAGCGCCGACCGCGTACTGCTTGACGTGCCCTGTTCCGGTCTTGGCGTACTCAAGCGCAATCCGGATGCCAAGTGGCGTGATACCGCCGAGCGTCTGCCGGTGCTGGTCGCGCTGCAAGAAGAGATCCTGCAGCGTTACAGCCAGATGGTGAAAGTCGGCGGCCTGCTGGTCTATGCAACCTGCTCCATCCTGCCCGAGGAGAACCGCCAGCAGGTGGACAAGTTCCTCGCCGCCAACGAAAACTTCCGTCTGCGTGACGATCACACCGTGAGCCCGTCCGAGACCGGCTTCGACGGCTTCTACATGGCTCGTATCGAACGGATCGCCTGATCCAGAATGACCTGCTCCTTGCGCCCTTATCGCGCACGGCGGGTTCGATGAAAAAAGAGCGGCAGGCCTCGAGCTGCCGCTCTTTTTATTGATAAGGATCGCCGCGTCAGGACTCCAGCGCAGCAATCGCCTCTATCTCGATCTTCACATCCTTCGGTAACCGAGCCACTTCTACGCAGGAGCGAGCCGGATACATGGCATCGTGCTCGGTGAAGAAGTCGTTGTAGACCCGGTTGACCGCAGCAAAGTCGTTCAGATCCGAGACAAACACCGTGGTCTTGAAGATGTTTCGCACCTCGCCGCCTGCCGCCTCGACAATCGCCTGTACGTTTTGCAGGGAGCGCAGGGTCTGCGCTTCGATCCCCTCCGCAACGTCGCCGCTCACCGGGTCCAGCGGGATCTGACCGGAGGTGTAGAGGATGTTGCCAATCCGGGTGGCCTGCACATAGGGGCCGATGGCGCCCGGCGCCGCTTTGGTAGTGATAACCTGTCGCATCTGTTACTTCCTCGTGCTGACAAACAAAAAGTAGGCCCGGAGCAAGCCTGCTCACCCCGGGCATGAGAGTTACATCATGTTGGTGAAAGTTCTGGAGATGACGTCCTGCTGCTGCTCGCGGGTCAAGGCGTTGAAGCGCACCGCATAGCCGGAGACCCGGATGGTCAGGCTGGGGTACTTGTCCGGATTGTCGATGGCATCCAGCAGCATCTCGCGGTTCATCACGTTGACGTTGAGGTGCTGCCCCCCTTCCACATCCCGCTCGTGATGGAAGTAGCCATCCATCAGCCCCACCAGATTGTTCTCGCGATTGGCGGGTTCCTTGCCGAGCGCCCCCGGCACGATGGAGAAGGTGTAGGAGATCCCGTCCTTGGCGTATTTGAACGGCAGCTTGGCCACCGAGGCGAGCGAAGCGACCGCCCCCTTGCTATCCCGACCGTGCATCGGGTTGGCCCCCGGGGCAAACGGGGCACCGGCGCGGCGGCCATCCGGGGTGTTGCCGGTCTTCTGGCCATAGACCACGTTGGAGGTGATGGTCAGGATCGACTGGGTCGGTACCGCATTGCGGTAGGTCGGCAGCGCCTGGATCTTCTTCATGAAGCGCTCGACCAGATCGCAGGCAATGGAGTCGGCCCGCTCGTCGTTGTTGCCGTACTGGGGATACTCCCCCTCAATCACGAAATCGACCGCCAGCCCGTCAGCATCGCGCACCGGCTTGACCCGGGCGTACTTGATGGCCGCCAGCGAATCGACCGCTACCGACAGACCGGCAATGCCGCAGGCCATGGTGCGATAGACGTCGCGATCGTGCAGCGCCATCAGCGAGGCCTCATAGCTGTACTTGTCGTGCATGTAGTGGATCAGGTTCAACGCGCTGATGTACTGCACCGCCAGCCAATCCATAAAGCTGTCGAGGCTGGCCATGACGGTCTCGTAATCCAGCACCTCGTCCATGATGGGCGCCACTTTCGGACCAACCTGGATCTTCAGCTTCTCGTCCACGCCGCCGTTGATGCAATAGAGCAGGGTCTTGGCCAGGTTGGCGCGTGCACCGAAGAACTGCATCTGCTTGCCGATCACCATGGGGCTCACGCAGCAGGCGATGGCGTAGTCATCGCTCTCGAAGTCGGTGCGCATCAGGTCATCGTTCTCATACTGCAGGGATGAGGTATCGATGGAGACGCGGGCGGCATAGGTCTTGAAGGCCCGCGGCAATCCTTCCGCCCAGAGGATGGTGAGGTTGGGCTCGGGCGCCGGCCCCATGGTCTTGAGGGTGTGGAGGTAGCGGAAGGAGTTCTTGGTCACCAGGGTGCGACCATCCAGCCCCATGCCGCCGATCACCTCGGTGGCCCAGATGGGATCGCCGGAGAAGAGAGAGTCAAACTCGGGGGTGCGCAGGAAGCGCACCATGCGGATCTTCATGATGAAGTGATCGACCAGCTCCTGGGCATCCTGCTCGCTGATAAGCCCCGCCTTCAGATCCCGCTCGATATAGATGTCGAGGAAGGTGGCGGTGCGACCGAGGGACATGGCCCCGCCATTTTGCGACTTCACCGCCGCCAGATAGGTAAAGTAGAGCCACTGGACTGCCTGCTGGGCAGTGCGTGCCGGCCCGGAGATGTCAAAGCCGTAGTTGGCCGCCATCTGCTTGATCTGCACCAGTGCCCGCTTGTGCTCGGCCAGCTCCTCGCGCTGGCGGATCACCTGCTCCAGCTGCTCTCCCCGCTCAAGCGCCGGTTGCAGATCGGCAAACTGCAGCTCCCGCTCACGGATTAGATAATCTATGCCATAGAGCGCGACCCGACGATAATCTCCGATAATGCGACCACGGCCGTAACCATCCGGTAAACCGGTCAAAATTCCCGATTTTCGGCAGCGCAACATCTCGTGAGAGTAGACGTCGAACACGCCCTGGTTATGGGTTTTGCGCAATTCGCTGAAGGTATATTCAAATTCGGGATCCATCTCCCGGCCATATGCTTCAAAAGAGCTGCGGATCATATTTACTCCGCCAAATGGATGCAGTGCTCTTTTAAGGGGCTTGTCGGTTTGCAGGCCAACGATTTTTTCCAGCCCCTGCTCGATATAACCCGGCCCGTGGGCAGTAATGGTCGTGGCAATATTGGTATCAAAATCGACCGGTGCGTGGGTGGCATTCTCGATACGGATCCCCTCCATCACCTTATTCCACAAAGTGGTGGTCGCTTCGGTCGCATCTGCTAAAAACTGTTCGTCACCTTCATAGGGGGTGTAGTTCTGCTGGATAAAATCACGGACGTTGATCTCGTGCTTCCAGTTTTCACCGGCAAACCCTTGCCATGCCTGACGGAATTTATCCTGATCCAATTGCATATCAACTTTCATCAAATAAACCTCATTCACTACTCATGACACTACAGTGGAAGATGTCAGACGCACTCGGCCTGACGAACCAGCTGCCCCAGACGAATGGCATCCAGTGCGATCATTTTCTCTTCATTGGTGGGAATAACCGCCGCCAGCACCATGGACTCTGCCGCCGAAATCACCCGGCAGCCCTCGCTATTGGGACGCTGGTTAAACGGCTCACTGATCGCTACGCCAAATACCTGAAGTCGTTCGCATACCAGCTTTCTGATAAAGGCCGAGTTCTCGCCGATCCCGCCGGTGAAAATAACGGCATCCAGCCGGCGCAATGAGGTGGCATGGCCGCCGATATGGCGGGCAATACGATGGACAAAAGCGTGAATGGCCAATTTTGCCCCGGGATGTCCTTCGTGATAGGCAGCTTCCAATACCCGCATATCGGAGGAGAGCCCCGAAATACCCAGCAGGCCGGACTGCTTGTTCAATACCCGCTCGATATCCTCGATGGATTGCCCCGTCTTGCTGGCGATATAGGCCAGCGCGCCAAAATCGATATCACCGCTGCGGCTGCCCATGATCAGCCCCTCCAGCGGCGTCATCCCCATCGAGGTATCGACGCTCTTGCCATCCTGTACTGCGCAAACAGAGGCGCCATTACCCAGATGAGCAATGACCAGACCGGCATCGTGGCCATTCAACCCAAGGAAGGAGACCGCCTGCTCGGCGACATAGCGATGGGAGGTGCCATGGAAGCCATAGCGGCGCACGCCATAATCCTGCAGATATTGGTAAGGCAGCCCATAGATATAGGCTTCCGGCTTCAGGGTCTGGTGAAAACCGGTATCAAATACCGCAATTTGGGGTTGTGTGGGAAATAGCTGACGAGCCGCCATCACACCACTCAAATTGGCGTGATTGTGCAGGGGAGCCAAGGGTGACACCTGCTTTATTTTGGCCAATACATGTTCATCAATGATCACGGCTTCGCTAAATTCACTGCCACCATGAGCAATGCGATGACCCACCAGTGCAATGGCATCCAGCAGATCCCGTTTTTTCAATTCCGCCGCGATGGCAGCCAATGCACAGGTGTGGTTATTTTCAGCTAATGACATTGCGGGCTCTTTACCCACTTGCAATTGGGGATGGGCCGTCTCAATACCATCCGCCATACCGGATATCACCACCTCGCAGGTTTTACTATCCAGTACCGAGAATTTGACCGACGAAGAGCCGCAATTGATAACCAGAACCAACGAATCAAACTTCATTACATCGCCTCGATATTTATGCTGTCGAGTCACTGCTGTCAGAACATATTTACCACTGTGTTTAGTGGCCAAATAACGGATAGCCTTGCCCTCGGCCCAAATAATTGGGCCAACCAAGAACCGGTTATTGCGCGCTTCTGACTACGCCATGCAGACCCCGCCAAGGGGATCTGAATGGCTGATGACTTGCAGAAAAGGTTTTCAGAACAGCTTGGAAACAATATTCAGGATGGTCAGTACACCGATGATGGTGACAAACAGGTTGCTGGCCTGACCTTTATATTTTGCCAGTGCCGGTGTCTTGCTCACCGCATACATCGGTAGCAGACAGAGCAGGGAAGCGATGATCGGCGCCCCCATGGCCTCAATCAGGTCGAGGATGTTGGGGTTCACATAAGCGACCAGCCAGGTCGAACCCATGATGAACAACATACTGACCATGTTGAGTTTTTTACTGGAAACCTTGCTCTTGTCGCCCTGGTAGCCAAAGCGGAGGATAAGGCCGTTCAACCCTTCCAGCGTCCCCAGATAGTGGCCAAAGAAGGATTTGAAGATGGCAACCAGCGCAATGATGGACGCCGCATGATGGCAACCAGCGCAATGATGGACGCCGCATACTCCAAAGTGGTGGCAAACGCAGACTTGCTGCCCGTCATTGAGGAGAAGTGGTTGGCCAGATAGGAGAGCACCGGAATGTTCTGGGCTTTGGCTTCCGCCATATTTTGCGGTGACAGGGTAAAGAGGCAGCTGAAGGCAAAGAACATCACCACGGCCACCATCAGCATGCTGGCACCGGAGATAATCTTCGAGCAGCGCTTCTCGGTAAAATCACGCCCGAACTCCTGCTCATACTCTTCCCGTTTGGAGACAATGAAAGAGGAGACAATCGGCGAGAAGTTGAAGGAGAAGACCATGATGGAGATCCCCAGCCAGACGGTAACCAGAATACCATCGTGACCAAACATCGCTATCTCGCTCAGATTGACCTGATCAAAGACGGCACTGTTCCAGTACGGGACGAGGGAGAGAGAGATAACGATCAGACTGGCAATAAAGGGAAAGACCAGATAACTCATCACCTTGACCATCAGATCTTTACCGAAGTAGATCACGAATGCCATCAACATCAACAATGCCAGTGCAACCACACCTCGATTAAGTGGAACCAACTGTAGTTGATGTTCCCAGAATGCCATGAAGGTATTGGTGATCGTCACACCATATATCCACAGCAGTGGGCAGATGGCAAAGAAATAGAGGAAGGTAATTACTACCCCCCCATTTTTCCAAAATGCTCTTCAACGGTCTCGGTAATATTTGCCGATGGATTACTGCCAGAAAGACATAATCTGGCCAACGCTCTGTGGCAATAAAATGCAATGGGGTAAGCTAGCACCAGCATGATTAATATTGGGATCAGGCCACCATATCCGGCCCGGATTGGAAAGAACAAGACCCCCGCCCCGATAGCAGTACCGAACAGACCTAATCCCCATGTGGTATCCGATTTACGCCATGCACGCGTATTCTCTTTACTGCCGGTGACAACACTGTCTAATATCATGACTGCATTCCTTACAGGCTAAATTGACGAATATTGTTCTGTTCGATAATTTCGGCGATCCTGGTCAGATCAATATTGCCACCCGAAATAATGCTGACGGTCTTTTTACCTTCGACATAATGTTTCAGCTTGCCACTGAGCAGCGCTGCCGAGGCCAGAGCTCCCGCCCCTTCGGTAATCACCTTGTTGCGCTGAATAAGGTCAATCATGCTATGACGAATATCATCCTCGGTGACCAGTACAATATCATCCACCAATTGTTTGACGATTTCGAAGGTCAGTGAACCGGGTCTTGCCACATCACAGCCATCGGCCAGCGTGCTGCTGGTTCTGTGATTGGTAATGGTGCCTGCGTAGTATGAAGCCGCCATGCCGTGGACATTCTCCGACTGCACGCCAATCACCCGGATAGTCGGGTTGATGGATTTGATGGCCATGGCGACACCGGCAATCAGACCACCACCGCCAATCGGCACTATGATGTTATCGACATCATACAAATCTTCGATAATTTCCAGGCCGATGGTTCCCTGGCCGGCAATCACTTTTGCATCGTCAAAGGGGGGGATAAATACGCGGCCTTCCATCTCCACGATTTCGCTGACTTTGGCAATGGTGTCATTGAAGCTATTTCCATGGATGATCACTTTGGCTGAATAGTCACTGGTTGCAGCAATTTTTGATTTGGGTGCGCAGCAAGGCATGACCACCTTGGCATCAATTCCCAGCATGGCACTGGACAAAGATACCCCCTGCGCGTGATTACCGGCAGAGCAGGCGACAACACCTTTTTGACGATCCTCCAGACTTAATGAACTGAGTTTGTTGAAGGCACCGCGAATTTTAAAAGAGCCTGTACGTTGCATGTTTTCAAGCTTGAGGTAAACCTCGCCATGGCAACGTTCACTGATGTAGTTAGAGGGTAATTGCGCGGTCTTGTATATATGGTTGGTCAGTCTTTTTTTGGCTTCGGTAATATCATGAAGACCAATGGGCAGATTGCTATACATCTTCATCGCAAATCTCTTTTTATTTATTAATTTGTAGGGTTTTATTTCACTGGGCGAAGCGATACTAGGTTCTATCACTTGCAATTAATGTGAGTATAAACACAAAAAAATCTACAAAGAGACTGCGTTACGGTGAAATTATCAAAAAATGTGATGGCAGCAACACTTGAATCCAAAATGATTAAAAAAAGTAATCGCAGATTGGAAAATCAATATGATTAACAACTCCAAAACAAAGCGGCAAAGATTAGATTTTTCAGGGCGAACGCGTTGCTTTTTGCAACCGGCAATCAGTTGCTTGCCTGCCAGAACCGGGATAATAAAAAAGGAGCCGATGTGGCTCCCTATCGACAACACAGGACCGATTACTCGGCTGCTGCATCATCTTTCTTGTACTTGGCAGCAGTCTCTTTGATCAGAGCCTGCAACTCGCCAGCCTGGAACATCTCGATCATGATGTCACAGCCACCGATCAGCTCACCTTCAACCCACAGTTGCGGGAAGGTCGGCCAGTTGGCGAATTTTGGCAATTCGGCGCGGATATCCGGATTCTGCAGGATATCAACGTAGGCAAACGGCTCGCCGCAGGACATCAGAGCCTGGGAGGCCTGGGCAGAGAAGCCACAGCTGGGTAGCTTGGGGGAGCCCTTCATGTAGATGATGATGGGGTTGTCAGCCAGCTGCTGCTTAATCTTTTCAATAGTTTCCATAGGTGCCTCACTAGAGCGATTTCGGCGGCCATTCTACTGCAATCTTGCCCGAGCACAAACTGACAAAGGGGTGACCCGGCTCGAATTGTGCAAAGAACCCACACAGGATTGATCGCGATCATGGCGCCAATCAAGAGTTGTTAGGCCATCTTTGATACTGCTACAATCCCTTGGCTTTGGGCTACCCAGCCCCATCATTTTAAAAACAACTCTTTTCACATATAGAAAAGAGTACGCAATGTCTTGCAACCGTCGCCTTCGCACGGTCCAGCCAATGGAGAGTAGAAAATGGCATTCGAACTTCCCGCTCTGCCCTATGCAATCAACGCTCTGGAACCGCACATCTCCCAGGAAACTCTGGAATATCACCACGGCAAGCACCACAACACCTACGTGGTCAACCTGAACAATCTGGTGCCGGGTACCGAGTTTGAAGGCAAGTCTCTGGAAGAGATCATCAAGACCTCCAACGGCGGCATCTTCAACAACGCCGCCCAGATCTGGAACCACACCTTCTACTGGCACTGCCTCTCCCCGAATGGCGGTGGCGAGCCGACTGGCGCCCTGGCTGATGCTATCAACAAGGCATTCGGCTCCTTCGCCGAGTTCAAAGATGCCTTCACCAAATCAGCCATCGGCAACTTCGGTTCCAGCTGGACTTGGCTGGTGAAAAAAGCTGACGGCTCTCTGGCTATCGTCAACACCTCCAACGCTGGCTGCCCGCTGACTGAAGCCGGTACCACCCCGCTGCTGACCGTTGACCTGTGGGAGCACGCCTACTACATCGACTTCCGCAACCTGCGTCCGAAGTACATGGAAACCTTCTGGGCTCTGGTTAACTGGGAATTCGTGGCCAAGAACTTGGCTGCCTAATCAGCCTCGCTTGCCAAAACGCCCCGCACTGCGGGGCGTTTTTTTATATCTAGATGGCTGCGTAAATGAAAGAGGCGCCCGCAGGCGCCTTTTACATATCGAGATAGCCAGTTTACTGGTCCAGCTCGTCCATGTATTCATCCAGATTGGCATCGTCGGCCTGCTCTTGCTGAGACGCTTTCAGCTCGGTCTGCTTGCCCGTCACCTTGCCCTGGTTATATTGCAGGTAGAAGTCCTTGGTCAGCGCATAGGGGTCGAGGGAGTTGTCGATGATCCGCTCCTGATCGATCAGCTTGGCGCGATTGCCCAAGCCATCCAGAACCCAATGAGTAACCCTTAACGGGATAGTCAGCAAGGCATAGGGGAAGTAGATGGTGTCAATGGTGTCACCAACCAGCTCCCGAGTGGTGGTCGGGCCGTAGACAGGCACCATGATGTAGGCACCATTACCGATATCGGCCCTGCCCAGCACTGTGTCCATCTCCAGCTTGTTGCGCTCGAGACCGGCATGTTTGGCCACATCGAAGATACCCAGCAGACCGACGGTGGTGTTGAGGGTAAAGCGCCCCAGGTTGGTCCCCGCCCCCTTCAAATCACCGGTGATCAGGTGGTTCACCATGCTGCTCGGTTCATCAAAGTTGGCAACAAAGTTGGCAATGCCATCCTTCACCCCCACCGGAATATAGCGAGCGTAAGCATGTACCACAGGACGTGCTACATAGGGCTCCAGCACATCATAATTGACCGCCCACATGGCACGGTTTGCTCCCTGGAAGGGATCACGCGGGTCGGCCGCCGTACTGGTGGCGCCCGGACGATTCATACCGGGATTGAGATCCAGACTCTCTGGGCCAGGCTTGGGCGGGCCACCGGCACAACCAGCCAGCAAGAGGGCTGCCAGTATGGCCCCTGAACGAAGATACATATGATTGTCCTGACGTTTTATTTTGATTTATCAGAAGTATAGATAACCCGGCCCCTATCAAGGAGCCGGGTTATTCAAAGGACATATTAGAGGGCGTGATCGATACGGATGTCAATCGGAGCAGTAGGGGTCTCGGCCGTCTTGACCGGCACGGATACCCCTTCGAAGGCTCCTTCCTTGTTCATCACATTGCCACCGCGGGAGAGACGTGCCTTGAACTGCAGTTCTGGATACGCTTCCAGCTTGCTGCCCTCCATCATGGCGTCACCATCCCCCAGTGAAAGGGTGACAGGCAGGGTTGGCCCAGCGATACGTTTCACCGCGATGGGCATGGGTGGTCCGTTGGGCACCACGGCAAAGACGAAGAGGTGAGCATCTTCCGGCATCTGGATGCCCGCAGCCAGCGTGATGTGGATGGGGAACTCTCCCTCATTAACGTCAGACTGCTTTACCTGCTCTGTTCCCGTTTTGGCTGCGCCTGAATTCGTCACCTCTATGCCACGCTGCTTGAGCTGCGTGCGGGCATACTCCATGGAGCGCTCAACCATCACATAACGGGGAGAGCCTTTTTCCATCAAGGGCAACATCGCCTGCCAGCGAGACAGCGCGGTCTGGAAGTCCTCTTTCTGCAGCGCCATAAAGGCATAGACGGAGCGCGCCTCGATATTATCAGGCTCCTGCGCGATGGCTGCACGCAGCAGTGCATCGGCCTGCACCTCCTCCCCCGTCATCATCAGCGCTTGGGCATAGGGCACCGCCACCAGCGATTTCTGGGGAGCAAGCTTGTAGGCACGCGACAGCGCATCGTTGGCCATCTCGGGATCATTGCCATCCAGCGCCAAGCGTCCCAGCAGCAGCCAACCGCGGTAGTCGTTCGGTTCATCCTTTAGGCGGGTACGCAGTGCCAGCGTGAAGTCCAGCAGATCCTGCTCGGTTACCTGGGCATCACGCTCCACAAGAATCCGGTTGCTGAGCTCACCAAGACGGCTGCTGGCATCCTGCCAGCGGCTCACCTCCTGCCATGAACCCAGCTTGTAGTAGATACCCAGGCTCACCACCACCAGCACCAGCACACCTGGGATCCAGCTCAGACTCTTGCCACTGCGGGCTGTCTGCTCCACATCGGGAATATCATCCAAGAGGCTGCGCTGCAACTCGACCAGCGATTCGGGCTCCTCGGCAAGCACACCCTGCTCTCGCTCCTCGCCAATCTCTAGCAAGCGCTGACGATAGAGCTGTTTGTTGAGCGCCGAGCGACTGATGCTCTGGTTTCCCTCACTGCGCCACAACGGTAACACCAGAGCCAGACTCACCAGCACCAGCAGGGCCGCAATCACAATCCAAAAGGCGGTCATTGTTTCTCTTCCTCTTTGAGCAGCTCGGCCAGGCGACGCTGCTCTTCATCGCTCAGGGTGCTTTCCACAGGCTCTGACGTTGCCGCAGAGCGTCGGCTACGTATCACCACCACGCCGATGCCGATAACGATCACTAACAGCGGGCCAAGCCAGAGGATCAGGGTCGATGCCATCAGGGGCGGGTTATAGAGGATAAAGTTGCCATAGCGGGCAACCATATAGTCCACGATCTCCTCTTTATCCTTACCCTCGCGCACCATCTGGTAGGTCTTGTCACGCAAGTCCTTGGCCAGCCCCGCATTGGAATCGGCGATATCCTGGTTCTGGCACTTGGGGCAGCGCAGCTCTTTGGTCAGTTCGCGAAAGACCTGCTCCTGATTGTCGTTATCGAAGGTGTAGACATCGATAGCAGCCATGACCGGCGTTTGTACCACCCATCCCAGCAACAGCAGCAGGGAAGCAATAAATACTCTCATCAGGACTCCCCTCACTTCATGGCATCAAAGATGGGTTTGAGGGTCGACGCCCAGTTCTCGGGGTTGATGTCCCCCACGTGGCGATAACGGATGATCCCCTTGCTGTCGATAAAGAAGGTCTCCGGCGCGCCATATACCCCGAGATCCAGCCCCAGCATGCCGTCCGGATCATAGAGGTTGACCTGATAGGGGTTGCCCAGCTCCGCCAGCCATTTGATCGCCTTGTCGCGCTCATCCTTGTAGTTCATGCCGATGATGGGAATGCCCTGCCCCGCCAGCTGTTTGAGGTAGGTGTGCTCGCCATAGCAGGTGGGACACCAGGTAGCCCAGACGTTGAGCAACATGGGCCGGCCGGTCAGGATGGTGCGATCGTGCTGTTTGTTCAGATCGTAAATGTCCTGCAGGGTAAACACCGGTACCTCCTTGCCCACCATCACAGATTCGAGCTTGGTGGGATCGGAGTAGAGCCCCTTGAACAGGAACACAGCCCCCAGCAAAAAGACGATAAAGGGAATTAAAAACAACCAGACCTTTTTGTTCATGCCTTGGCTTCCTCCTCACGACGGCCGAAACGGTAACGCTTGTCGAGCATCGCCAGCACGCCACCGATAGCCATAAAGACGCCGCCGAACCAGATCCAGCGCACGAAAGGCTTGTAGTAGATCCTCAATGCCCAGGCATTGTTGTCTAGCTGCTCGCCAAGGGCCGCATAAAGATCTCGCGTGAAACCGGCATCAATGGCCGCTTCGGTCATCGGCATCCGGGTCACTGTGTACATCCGCTTCTCGGGTTTGAGCAGGGCTACCTGTTTGCCATTCTTGTGTACTTCCAGCACGCCTTTGAAGCCATCATAGTTGGGGCCATTCTTCTCCTTGATACCGGTGAAGACGAACTCGTAATCAGCAAAGTGCACCCGATCACCCGCCTGCATCCGCAGATCCTTCTCGATGCTGTAGTTCTGGGTACAGGCGATGCCTATGATGCTGACTGCCAGCCCCACATGGCCAAGGATCATCGCCCAGTGACTGTTGCCAAGCTTGCGCACACCGACCGCAAAATGGTGCTTGTGGGTGGCCCGCACCCAGGTCTCCTGCAGGCTGGTAACGATGATCCAGACCCCCAGACCAATCCCCACCGCCGCCCACGGCTTGAAGGTTTCGGCCAAGAGCAGCGGCAACAGCAGGGCTGCAGCCAGGCTCAGCACCAGCGCAAGGATCACTTTGCCCTTGAGCTCGCCAAGCTCCTGGCGGCGCCAGCGAAACAGCGGACCAACCCCCAGTAGCAGAGCAAACGGAATGATCAGCCAACTGTAGATATGGTTGAAGAAGGGGGTACCGATAGAGATGCTCCCCAGCCCCAGCTCCTTGTGCACCAGCGGTAACAAGGTGCCTAACAGCACGGTGAGCAGGCCCGCCACCAGCATGATGTTGTTGGCCAGCAGCAGGGTTTCGCGACTCCACAGCTCATGCTTGCCGTGACTTTTCACCTGCGAACCTTTAAAGGCAAACAGCAGCAAGGATGAGCCGATCACCGCCAGCAAAAAGCCGAGAATAAACAGGCCGCGGGTCGGGTCGGAGGCAAACGCATGAACCGACACCAGCACGCCGGAGCGCACCAGGAAGGTACCGAGCAGGCTCAACGAGAAGGCCGAGAGGGCCAGCAGCACGGTCCACGCCTTGAAGGTTGCGCGCTTCTCGCTCACCGCAAGCGAGTGCAGCAGGGCCGTACCCGCCAGCCAGGGCATGAAGGAGGCGTTTTCTACCGGATCCCAGAACCACCAGCCGCCCCAACCGAGCTCGTAGTAGGCCCACCAGGAGCCCAGCACGATGCCGAGGGTCAGGAATACCCAGGCCGCCATGGTCCAGGGGCGCGACCAGCGGGCCCAGGTTGCATCGAGACGACCGGTCATCAATGAGGCTATGGCGAAAGCAAACGCCACCGAGAATCCCACATAGCCCATGTAAAGCATCGGTGGATGGAAGATCAGACCCGGATCCTGCAGCAGCGGATTGAGGTCGCGGCCATCGACCGGAAAATAGGGCAAGGTGCGGGTGAAGGGATCAGAGGTGAACAGCACGAACGCGGTGAAGCCGACCGAGATCAGCCCCAACACGCCAAGCACCCGCGCCACCGCATCGAGCGGCAGACGGCGGCTGAACATGGCCACCGCCGCAGTCCAGCCGCCCAGGGTCAGCACCCACAGCAACAAAGAGCCCTCATGGGCGCCCCATACTGCGGAAATGCGATAGGCAAGCGGCAGCAGGCTGTTGGAGTTAGTGGCCACATACTGCACGGTGAAGTCGTTGTCGATAAAGGCCCAGGTCAGGCAGAGAAACGACAGCAGCAGTAACAAAAACTGGGCATAGGCGAGCGGACGCGCTGCCGACATCATGCCAAGACGCCCCCAACTTGCACCAAGCAGCGGATAGCTACCCAGCAACAGAGAGGTCGCAAAGGCCAGGATCAGCGCAAACTGTCCTAATTCCGGGATCATGGCTTATTCCCCTTCAACTGCGCATCAGTGTATTCCGGTTTGAAGTGCATGCCACTGGTGGCATCGGCCACTTCTGGCGGCATGTAGTTTTCATCGTGTTTGGCCAGTACCTCGAAGGCTTCGACCGTGGTGGCATCTTTGAGAGTTCCTTGCGCCACAATCCCCTGCCCCTCGCGGAACAGATCCGGGAGGATGCCATCAAATTGCACCATCACCTGATGACCACCATTGTCGATCAGGTTAAAGCTGACCTTGAGGCTGTTCGGATCACGCTTGACTGTGCCGGGGACCACCAGACCACCAATGCGCAGGCGCTGCCCCTCTTCCGGTTTGATCTTGTCCGGCCCCTTCCCTTCCACCAGCTCGCTCGGGGTATAGAAGAGGTCGATATTCTGACTGAGGGCGTAAAGCACCAGCCCGCTCACGGTAGCGAGGCCCAGCGTGATGGCCAGAATAATGGTGAGGCGTTTTTTGCGTCTCGGGTTCATAGGGTGTTCTCCATCTGCCGAGCTGCCTTGCGACGGCTCTCGCGTGCCTGCTTGCTGCGTAACTCATTAAACAGACTACGGGTTTTCATACGGGTGGAAATGATGATACCGACCAGACAGAGCAAGGTCAGTCCGAAGGAGAGCCAGACGTAAAAGGCGTAACCGCCCATCGCCAGAAAGTCACTGAATGAGGCAAAGTACATGCTTACTTCTCCTGCTCGGCAATCTCTTGAACCCAGGGACGATGCCACTCCCGCATCAAGAGCTCGTTTCGAAAACGCATCAGGGTAAGGGCCCCGAGAAAGGCAGCAAACGCCAGGATCATGATGAGTAATGGCCAAAGCATCTCGGGAGAGATAGAGGGTTTGTCAAACTTGGTAATAGTGGCCCCCTGGTGCAGGGTATTCCACCACTCAACCGAGTAGTGAATGATGGGGAGATTGATCACCCCGACCAGCGCCAGAATGCCGGCGGCACGGCCAGCAACAACCTTGTCACTGAAGGCGTTGTAGAGGGCAATCACGCCAAGATAGAGAAACAGCAGGATCAGCTCGGAGGTGAGCCGTGCATCCCACACCCACCAGGTTCCCCACATGGGTTTGCCCCAGGCTGCACCGGTAAACAGTGCAATAAAAGTGAACACGGCACCGACAGGAGCAATAGCCGCCACTGTCATGTCCGCCATCCGCAGTTGCCATACCAGCCCGATAAAGGCTGCCACAGCCATGGTAGAGTAAGCTCCCATTGAAAGAATGGCGGAAGGAACATGGATATAGATGATCCGGAAGGAGTCACCCTGCTGATAATCGGCGGGGGCAAAAGCCAGCCCCCAAACAGTGCCGATGATGAACGACAGCAGACTTATCACGGCAAACCAGGGCAACAGGGTCCCAGCCAACCGATATGCCCGTTCGGGTTTAGCGTAAGGGTGCAACCATTTCCACATAACTCACAAACCTTTTTGTTATTAATTGTTTGGCGAGGCCTAAACATACTGACCTCGGGATAACATCAAATACCTCGAAAGCAATAAGCGGCAATCCGCTTGATCCATCGCAACTTTATTTCAGGAAAAGAAAGCCCCCACACGAAACCACACTGCGTTCTACCAATAGACCATCAGTTAAGACTGACCCTCAAGGCAGCCGAAACGGCCAGTGGCGTTAGCGTCAAGGCACCAACCATCATGGCGGCCAGAATGGCAAGCTGACCGCCATAGGGCAAGCCCATCCCCGCCGCATCAATAGCAGAGGTAGCAAAAATCAGCACCGGAATATAGAGCGGCAGGATCAGCAGACTGAGCAGCACTCCACCTTTGCGCAGTCCGACCGTAAGGGCTACACCGACCGCACCGAGCAGGCTCAGCACCGGAGTGCCGAGTGCCAGAGTGGCGACTACCGCCAGATAACTGTCCATATCCAGCGACAGCAAAATCGCCAGCAAGGGCGAAATCAGCAGCAGCGGCAATCCAGTCAGTAACCAGTGAGCAATCACTTTGGCCAGCGCCAGCAACCCGAGTGAATGGGGCATCAACATCAGCTGCTCCAGCGAACCGTCGCCAAAGTCGTCGCGAAACAGCCGCTCCAGCGACAGCATGGCCGCCAGCAAAGCCGCAACCCAGATGATGCCGGGAGCAATGCGAGCCAATAACTTGGGCTCAGGGCCGATACCGAGTGGGAACAGGGTGATGACAATAAGGAAAAACCAGAGCGGGTTAAGAATATCTGCACGCTGGCGCAGGGCCATCAATAACTCGCGGTGGATCAAATACATGACGGCACGCAACATCGAAACTACTCCTGCAGCAAGGGCGTAAGCGAGAGTGTTTTCAGTCGACCCTGCATCAGCGTCATATCCTGATGAGTGGTGAGGATCACCATCCCCCCCCGCTCGGCATGAGCCAGAAACAACCTCTCCAGCACCTTGACCCCCTGCTTATCAATGGCGGTAAAAGGCTCATCCAGGATCCAGAGAGCCGGTTTGTCACTGAGCCAGAGCCTGGCCAGAGCCACCCGACGCTGTTGACCTGCCGAGAGCTGTCCGGTCGGGTTCTCTTCAAAACCGGCCAACCCAACCTGGGCAAGCACCTGCCACAAATCCACTGTCTGCCGGGATACATGATGCAGCTTCTGATAAAAGGCGAGATTTTCGAGCGGAGTCAAGGCAGCTTTGACCCCGGGCTGATGACCGAGATAGAGCAGATTGGCATGGTACTCATCACGGCAATGGCGAATATTTTCACCATTCCAGCACACTTCACCGGAAAACGGCTGAGACAGGCCAGTCAGCAGACGCAGCAGGCTGGTCTTGCCAACCCCGTTGGGACCTTCAATTTGCACCAGATCACCGGGAACTACCGCAAAGGAGAGATGTTCAAACAGAGTGCGATCTTCACGCACGCAGCTCAGATTGTTAACTTGAAGCAGCATGGAGATTTTTTCAGAGAAAATGAAGCGGCTTGCATCTTAACACAGTATTGGAATACGTCTTTTCCAAGATGCCCTTCATCCACTGTTTTTGTGGAGAAGATCGCGCACAAGGAAAAATAGGCGTGGAAAATGATGACAATCAAAGGCATCCAAATAGATCAAACTGGAAACCTCATAACAAACCAGTATTAGCAAATAACTATTCTTCTCGATCACTGTACATGGCGCTCCATGAAAGAGCGCCATACATGCAACAGAAAAAATTCAGGAAGGCAAGTTGCCTTCCTGAATCATCAAGAGCGGCCTTTTCGCAACGATATCAAGAGCTCGGCTTCTGCCTTTGGCAACTCGCACTCACTCATGACCTCATCAAGGTCGGCGCCCAGTTCGACCATCTTGGCCGCTCGACTGTAAAGCCGTCGCTCGGGATCCTGCATGGTCAATTCTTGCTGGCGTTCATTGACCTGCTGCATCGCCCCTTCTACCGACTGTAACCGCTGTCCCATGCCGATGGCGCCGGTATGAAGCTCCATCATCTGCTTGCGCAAGCTTTCCAACTGACCTTGCAGCGTTGCCACACTAGCCTCGGACTCCTGCTTGCTACGCTTGCTCTTGAACCAGATATAAGAGGCAAACGCCAAGGCAATCAGGGACAACCCCAAGGCAACCATCTCGATTATCAAAACATCACCTTACTTATCAGAGGGAACCGATATCTTCCCACTCTTCATCGGAGAGCAGCTTGTTCAAGTCAACCAGGATCAGCAGTTGCCCATCACGGTTGCTGACCCCCTGAATGAACTTGGCGCTCTCTTCGGTACCTACAGCTGGAGCAGCATCGATTTCGGAAGATTTCAGATATACCACTTCTGCCACGCTGTCGACCATGATGCCAATCACCTGCTTCTCGGCTTCGATGATCACAATCCGGGAATTTTCGCTCACATCGCCGGAAGGCAGACCGAAACGGGAACGGGTATCGATGACAGTCACCACATTGCCACGCAGGTTGATGATCCCCAGTACGTACTCAGGCGCACCCGGCACCGGTGCAATTTCGGTGTAGCGCAACACCTCCTGAACCTGCATCACATTGATGCCATAGGTTTCGTTTTCCAGCTGGAAGGTTACCCATTGCAGCACTTCATCTTCGGCCAGATTCTGTGCGATATTGCGCTTTTCTGTCATGTTTTTATTCCTTTTATGAAAACGTCTACTGCTAAAACTAGCAATAAAACAGCTCGATTGCAGAAGTTATCAGCGACCTTCTATGTTAACCCCACGCTCCAGCAACAAGAGCAGTTCACGAACGTGTAACAGGGCACACATTTTTTCTTTGACCATGCCCGCCAACCAAGGGCGCTTGCCCTCCTGATGGCGCCATTTAACCTGGTCACGGTGTAACAATTCAGTCCCTTTGAGATGGTGGCAGGCTAATCCCCACGGCGATTCACCAAGCATAATCAGATACTTGTAATCATCCATCTCGAGATGCTGACCCGGCATGACCCACTGGGCGGTATCGACCACATTCATCTTCTGCTCGCGAGAGGTCATGATCCCCTTGTACCAGCCCGGCTGGCCAAACAGGGAGGTGATCTCGCCCAACTGGTGAATACCACCAAGCTCGGTCAACGGCACCGCAAACGTCACGCCCGCGACTTCAAAAAAGAGGGCCTGAAACTCTTTACCGGTATCGATATTCTCCCAAGTGACAGGTTCAGTGGCTTCTACCGGAGCAACCTCCAGCGCAGTTTTAGTCAAGATGGTGGTGTGGGGCTCTGCAACTTCGGGCAGCAGCACCTCCTCAGGCCATTCAGGCTCTACCGGCAACAATGACTCCTCGGCCACAATCTCCAATGGGGCCGTCAGTGTCACCTCCTGGGTGAAGGCATCATTTTCAAACTGAACTTGTCCCACCTGAGCCAACAGTTCGCCAAGCTGGGCAAGGCGTGGATCACTTTCCAAATAAGGTGCAGCAACCACCTCGGGGACGCTGTGGGGCTGACGTTGCAACTGTAAAACAGGGGCGGATTGAACCTCTTCCACCTCATCCAGCACCAGCGGCTCATCGAGCAGCAGGGAGTGGAAATAGTCATCCATCGCCCGTACTTGAATGGTATCTCTCATGCCGTCACCTCATGAACCCGTTGCCGCTCAAGGGCATCAAGATGGTTGAGCAGCGTCTCATAGGCATAGGTTCCACGACTCCCGGGAGAATAGATAGACGGGGGGATATGCAGCAAGCTGGCATCCCGAAACTTGGTATCAATAGGGATCACCGCATTCCACACTGAATCTCCATATTGATCCTTGATCGACTTCAAGGTCATCAGAGAGGCACGGGTGCGCTTGTCGAACATAGTCGGGATCACGGTATAACGGAATTTGTCACGCTTGGAACGCTGCATGATCTCGAATGTCTTCATCATCCGCTCCAATCCTTTGAGAGCGAGAAACTCGGTCTGAACCGGCACAAGAATACGATCGCAGGCAGCCAGCGCATTGACCATCATCACCCCAAGCACAGGCGGGCAGTCGATCAGCACATAATCATATTGATCCTGAATGCGCAGCAGCGCCCGCTTCAGCACCAGCCCCATTCCCTCACGATTTCCCATTACCCGATCAAGAGTCGCCAGGGTAATAGATGCGGGTAGTAAATTGATATTCTCGAACTTGGTCTTGAGCGTCAGTTTATTGACAAGCTCGGCTGTCGGTTTGACAGCTTGAAACAACTCATAGAGGGTTCCATCCAGACGATCTGAATCAAAATCAAGATATGCAGTCAGCGAGGCGTGAGGATCGGTGTCAATCAACAGCACTCGCTGACCACGCTGGGCCAGGATCCCGGCAAGCGAGACCACTGTGGTGGTTTTACCCACACCACCTTTCTGGTTGGCAACCGTCCAAACAATCACTGTATCAATCCTGCCTTGTTGTTATACGTATGCCGCCACCGGGCAAAGAGATAACCTTTATCTCTCCAGCATCCACCGCCTGCTGCACCACAGGAACCGGTTCGGCAACCACCGGGGGCTTTACCGCCACAGGAGCTGGCGGCACCCAGGCGAATTTGGAAATTGCGACCACAACCTTGCGATTTTGCAGCCGGCCTTGCTCAGTGCTGTTATCGGCAAAAGGGGAAAACTCGCCATATGCCTCAAAGGCCAGACGCTGGGGTGCGATGCCATCAGCAATCAAGCCATTGAGCACCGCTTCGGCCCTCGCAGCAGAAAGCGCCCAATTAGAATGATAAATTTCATTATTTATCTGTTGGTTATCTGTATATCCTCGGACCCTTATATAGTTATCGACCGGTTTGAGAATACTTGAAAGAGTATTGATTACCGGTGCAGCATTCGGTCCCATAAAGGCGCTGCCACTGCCAAACAGCAGACCTGAACTGAGTTCCACAGTCAGCCAGTTCTCGTCTTGCGTCATTTTGACTATCCCGGCATCCACCAGTGACCCCATGCTCTCTTGCAACTGCATATCAAGTTTGGCAAGTGTCGTGCCATCTTGCAGCACAGGGACACCAGAAATGGGGGCAAGTGAAGGAGAGGGGGACGTTGCGCTTTCCAGCAACGAGGGGGAGGCAGAAACAGCATTCTCCAACAGTGAATTGCCCTGCCCCTCCAGCAGACCATCACTGCGAGACTGCATGACACTGAACGCCTGACTCATGCCATCTATCACCGCACGATATTTGTCCTTGTTCACCAGCGCAACAGAGTAGAGCACCACAAACAGAGCAAATATCAGCGTCATGTAATCGGCATAGGAGACCAGCCAACGGTCAAGGTGTTCACGCCCCTGCAAGTGCAAACGATAGCGCTTGCGCATGGCTACTCTCCTTTCAAATAGGCCCTGAGCCGACGTTCAACCTGTAAACCATTCTCACCATGGGCAATGGCTAACAGCCCTTCCAGGGTCATCTCCTGAAACAGTGCATAGTGATAGTGAAACGCTCGCAACCGGTTGGCTATCGGTAGATAGATCAGGTTGGCAAACCCGACACCATAGATGGTTGCCACAAATGCCACTGCGATGCCAGCCCCCAGAGCAGATGGCTCTTCAAGATGAAACATGGCCTGGATAAGGCCCAAGACAGCGCCGATAATCCCGATTGTCGGACTATATCCCCCCATGGCTTCGAACACCCGGGCCGCATGTTCATTACGCTCCTGCTCGATATCGATATCGGCTTCGAGCAACATGCGAATATCCTCCGTGGAGACACCATCGACAATCATGTTCAACCCTTGGCGGGTAAAATGGTCCTCCTCCTGCTCAGCCTGATTTTCGAGGGCCAGCAGCCCCTGCTGGCGTGCAAAGGCAGCCCAGGATTGTAGCCGTTCAGCCTGGGCAGAGAGATCCTGCCGTGGCGGATTGAAAATCCATAGACACTGGCGCAATGCCAGCAAAACAAACTTGGCAGGGGTCTGCAATGTAACGGCACCAACTGTACCGCCAAGAACAATGAGAAAAGCAGGCCCGTCCAACAACGTCAACAGGGAGCCACCATGCCACAGCTGGGCAATAGCAATAGCCCCCAGTGCGAGGAGCAGACCGAGCAAGCCCATGATTAGCGCCCCAACTCAACCAGAATACGCTGGGCCACCTTGTCCAGAGGAAGTGATTCACTGGCAATACCTGCCTTTGCAACCGCTTGAGGCATGCCATATACCACGCAGGAAGCCTCATCCTGAGCCCAGATTGTAGAGCCCTGCTCTTTCAGCAGTCTGGCACCATCACGGCCATCAGCCCCCATACCGGTTAGCACAATCGCCAATACCTTGTCGGCATAGGTCTTGGCAGCAGAGGCAAAGGTAATGTCCACGCAAGGCTTGTAATTTACCTTGTCGTTGCCATCAACGATGCGAATACGGGCGCCTGCACCACGACCCTCCAACAGCATCTGCTTGCCACCGGGGGCCAGGTAGGCATGGCCCGGTTTGAGGACGTCTCCATCCTCGGCCTCCTTGACACCTATCTGGCATAACCCGTTTAGACGGGCAGCAAAAGCTGCGGTGAAGGTGGCAGGCATATGCTGGATAAGCAATATTGGGTGAGGAAAATCCCCTGGCAACTTGGTCAGCACATTTTGCAAGGCTACCGGGCCGCCGGTAGAAGTCCCGATCGCCACCAATTGATAACTCTTGCCACTTCGCTTGAATGAGGCACTTGGCACAGTGCGTTGCAGGTCAGGCTGACGCTCTGAAGATCTGGGCGCAGTGCTACCCAGCGGAGCACGAGCAACCGGTTCAGGTGCTTTGGGGCGAGCAGCGGATGTCATCAGGAAGCGCTTGCGGGAGATCTCCTTCACCCGTTGTTGCAACAGTCTGACCGCTTCGTCCTTGTCTCTGGCAATGTCTTCAAATTTTTTGGGCAAGAAGTCAAGAGCACCGGCGTCCAGTGCATCCAGCGTTGCCTTGGCGCCTTCATGAGTCAGGGAGGAGAACATCAGAATGGGAGTTGGACACTTGGCCATGATCTCCCGCACTGCACTGATGCCATCCATCACGGGCATCTCGATGTCCATGGTGATCACATCAGGGCGCAGCGACATGGCCTTGTCTACGGCTTCACGCCCATTCTGAGCAGTATCTATCACCGTCAGCATGGGATCCTGATTGATTATCTCGCTCACCCGGCGGCGAAAGAAGCTCGAATCGTCGACAACTAATACCTTGACTGCCATTGTTATTTTTCTAACTCCTTGGGCCTGAGCGATTAATGTCTACGCGCATATGCTTTGAGCAGACTCGGTACATCCAGAATAAGGGCAATACCGCCATCGCTGGTAATGGTTGCACCAGCCATCCCCGGGGTGCCTTGCAGCAGATTATCGAGCGGCTTGATCACCACCTCTTCTTGACCAATCAAGCTGTCGACCACAAACCCGATTTGCTGAGTGCCAATCTGCACGATCACCACATGCCCGGTATCCTGACGTGAGCGCTTGTTGGTACCACGGATCAACCACTTGTGTAGATAAAAGAGGGGAATCGCCTTATCACGCACAATGATGGTGAGCTGACCATCGACCATATTGGCCTTTTTCAGATCCAGATGGAAAATCTCGTTCACACAACCAAGGGGAAGAGCGAAGGTCTGCTCACCCACTTCAACCATCAGGGTCGGCAGAATGGCTAGCGTCAACGGAACCTTGATTTCGAGACGGGTGCCTTTCCCCCAGGTAGAATCGATGTGCACTGACCCATTGAGGCTGACAATACTGGTTTTAACCACGTCCATTCCGACACCACGGCCAGAGATATCGGAGATCTCGGACTTGGTCGAAAATCCGGGGGCAAAGATCAGGTTATAGGCATCGTTATCACTCATGCGCGCGGCAGTATCTGCATCCAGCACACCGCGGCTGATCGCAATAGACTTGAGTTTTTCCGGGTCCATCCCGGCGCCATCATCCTCAATGCAAAGCAGGATATGATCGCCTTGCTGGGAGGCGCTAAGGGTGATCGTCCCTTGCCGCGGCTTGCCCGCTTTCTCCCGCACATCCGGCATTTCGACCCCGTGATCGCAGGAGTTGCGAACAAGGTGAACAAGAGGATCGGCGAGCGCCTCCACCAGGTTTTTGTCGAGGTCGGTCTCTTCCCCAACCATCACCAGCTCAATCTCTTTTTTGAGGGTTCTGGCCAGATCACGCACCACGCGCGGGAAACGACCAAATACCTTCTTGATTGGCTGCATGCGGGTTTTCATCACCGCACCTTGCAGGTCAGCCGTTACCACATCCAGATTGGCAACCGCCTTTGACATCTCTTCATCATTACTGGCAATACCCAGACTCACCAGCCGGTTACGAACCAGTACCAACTCACCTACCATGTTCATAATGACATCAAGGGTCTTGGTATCCACCCGCACCGTCGTATCGCTTTGCACTGCACTGTTTTCGGCAGGAGCTGGCGTAGCCTTGGCGGCAGGCGCTGATGCCTTGGCTGCTTCGGCAGGTTTTGCGGGGTCAGCCTGTACAGGTTTGGCTACAGGTGTTGTCGGTTTGGGCGCAGTCACCGCGGCAGGTGCGGTAGGTGCGGCAGGTGCGGCAGGTGCGGCAGGTGCGGCAGGTGCGGCAGGTGCGGCAGGTGCGGCAGGTGCGGCAGGTGCCATACTACTCTGAGGACCTTGGCCACGACCATGCAATTCATCAAGCAGGCGTTCAAACTCATCATCATCGATAAGCTCGTCCACCTCTTTTTGCACCGACTTCAGAGGATTCACCTCTGGCGCCCCCATGTGCTGTCCCTGACCATGGAGTTGATCCAGCAAGGCCTCAAACTCATCATCGGTTATATCGCCAGATTCGCCAGCAACAGTCGCTCCTGCCGCACTCTTGGTTGGTGTGCCCCCCACGCCATGCAGCTCATCCAGCAGACGCTCGAATTCATCAGCTGAAATCTCGTCTATGGATCCGCCCCCGTTAACAGGAGCAGGATCGCTGGCCTGGTTTATCGGTTCAACAACCTCGGGGTCGGAGACAACCTCAACAACAGGAGTGACAGCCTCCTGCTCCATGGCAATAGCGCCACTTGTCGCGGTTCGGAGTTGCTCTTCTCCTTCAGGCTTGCACAACTCGTGGAGGTCATGGAGCAGATCATCAGACGCAGGACTTGGCGCTTCACGGTTTTGTACTTGGGCGAACATGACGTTTATGGCGTCCAGCGCTTGCAGGATCACGTCCATCAGTTCGGCAGTCACGGTTCGCTTGCCATTACGCAAGATATCAAATACGTTTTCAGCGCCGTGGCATACGTCAACCAACTCCCCCAAAGACAGGAAACCGGCACCACCTTTTACGGTATGGAAACCGCGAAAGATGGCATTTAACAGATTCTTGTCATCAGGCCGCTTTTCCAAGTCGACCAGTTGCTCAGACAACTGTTCCAATATTTCGGATGCTTCGACCAGAAAGTCTTGCAGTATGTCTTCATCAACTTCGAAGGCCATGCGTCACTCCATTAGAATCCCAAGCTAGACAGCAGATCGTCCACATCATCCTGACCATTGACTACATCGGCACGCGCCTCTGGATTCATGATTGGGCCTTCGGCTTCAATCCCGTTCACAGGGAGAGTACGAGTTGAATGCTCAGCTGCAGCCTCACCAAACATAGTCAGCATTTCTATTAATTTTGTTTCAACTTCCTGAACCAGTTTTATGACCTTGCGGATCATCTGGCCTGTCAAATCCTGAAAGTCTTGTGCCATCAGAATTTCTGTCAGCAGTTGTCGTAACTTATCGGCATCTGACTCAGAAGCCTTAATGAAATCATCAAGTTGATGGCATAAGGACTTAAACTGCCCCACGCTCATATCTCTGGACATCAGTGCATTCCAGTTGGGCATCACCAGCTGGATATTATCATTCAGGCGATCCGCTATTGGCAGACTGGCCTCTACCGCATCCATGGTGCGATTAGCAGCCTTGTCGGTCATATCTATGACGTAATTGAGGCGCTCCCTCGCATCGGGAATGTCATGGGTGGCCAAATCGGGAATTCGGGGGTCGAGACGAAATTCTTGAAGTGAGTTATGCAGTTGTCGGGTCAGCTGACCAACTTTTTCAAACAGATCGGCTGCGTTGGGGGCACATACATTGGCAAGCAGTTCATCGGCCAGCTCGAATTCACCTTGCTCCAGATGAGCAACAAGCATCCTTGCCTGGTCGAGCGAAATCATTGCTTTCGTTTTGGCCATCATCCCTGCTGCTCCTTAGCCAAGGCGTTCAAAAATTTTGTCGAGTTTTTCTTTGAGCGTTGCTGCAGTGAAAGGCTTGACGATATAACCGTTAACGCCGGCTTGCGCGGCTTCGATGATCTGCTCGCGTTTGGCTTCTGCCGTCACCATCAGTACCGGCAGATGCTTGAGCTTTTCATCGACACGAATGGCTTTCAGCAGGTCGATACCTTGCATGCCTGGCATGTTCCAGTCGGTAACCACAAACTGGAAATCACCATTTTTCAGCATCGGCAATGCTGTGTTGCCGTCATCCGCTTCATGGGTATTGTTGAACCCAAGGTCGCGAAGCAAGTTCTTGATAATCCGGCGCATCGTTGAAAAATCGTCAACAATGAGGATTTTCATGTTCTTGTCCAAAATTCCCTCCTCAATAGCCACCTCAGTGGCTCACTTACATGATGCTAAAAACGGGTTGTGTCATGCGGATTATGCCTTAGAGTTTCATCTCAGTGTAGCCAGTACAAACACTTATAGATGCCAATCTCTCAAACGAGCGCGTAGTCTGTGCATTGCCTGACTATGTATCTGACTCACGCGCGACTCACTCACATTCAAAACCTCGCCAATTTCACGTAAATTCAGCTCTTCATCGTAGTAAAGAGAGAGAACCAGGGCTTCTCTCTCCGGTAAGCGACCAATTTGCTCCGACAGTTGAATTTGAAATCGTTCTGTGGCCAGTTCATCAAACCCCGAGCCTGACGGAGCTTCATCAGGGTTACCGATCACATCCTCACTGACCCCCAGATCCTCGATACCGATGATCTTGCCACAGGAGACATCCTGCAGCATGACATGATAATCAGCGAGAGAGACCCCCATTTGCGCTGCGACTTCCGCGTCGCGAGCATCCCGTCCATTGGCTTGCTCCACATTTTCGATCGCTTCGGCAATCGCTCTGCTGTTTCGATGCACGGAACGGGGCACCCAATCACCACGCCGGATCTCATCCAGCATGGCACCACGGATACGGATCCCGGCATAGGTCTCGAAACTGGCTCCCTTGCTACCATCAAAGTTCCGTGACGCTTCGAGCAGCCCAATCATACCTGCCTGTATCAGGTCATCCAGCAAGACACTGCTTGGCAGGCGAGCCAGCAAATGCTGGGCAATCCGCTTGACCAGTGGAGCATGGCGCTCTACCAGCAGATAGGAATCCTGATGACGCAAGTACGCTTGGGCTTTATTCACGGGAACCTTCCTGTGTGGTGGCCTGAGTCTGCAACAGATTCTCCAGGAAAAACTCCAGATGACCGCCAGGCTGGTTTGGTACCGGCCAGCTAGCTGCTTTGTTGGCCAATGCGCGGAAAGCCAAAGCCGCCGGCGACTTGGGAAACGCCTCGACAATCAGTTTCTGCTTGCGCACGGCTGCACGCAGATTGGTGTCATAAGGCACGCAGGCAACCAGTTCCAGTGACGTATCGAGGAAACGATCGGTTACCCGGGTCAGCTTGGCAAAAAGCTCCTGCCCTTCACGCAGGCTGCGCACCATATTTGCCACTACCTTGAAGCGAAATACACCGTGCTCTTTGGAGAGGATCTTGATGAGGGCATAGGCATCGGTAATGGAAGTCGGCTCGTCACACACCACCACCATGATGTCCTGCGCAGCACGGGTGAAACTCAAAACCATGTCCGAGATCCCCGCCGCCGTATCCACCATCAGAATATCGACCTGGGTCTTCATCTCGCTGAAGGCGCGGATCAGTCCGGCATGTTGTACCGGTGAAAGCTCGACCATGGACTGGGTCCCCGAGGTTGCAGGCACAATCATCATGCCATACGGTCCCTCAACGATAATGTCGTCGATAGTGCACTCACCTGCCAGCACGTGAGAGAGATTGCGATGAACCCGCAGCCCCAGCATGACGTCGACGTTGGCCAGACCAAGGTCAGCATCCAGCACCATTACCCGTTTGCCTTGGGCCGCCATGGCTCCGGCCACGTTCAGGGTCACGTTGGTCTTGCCCACGCCACCTTTACCACCGGAAACGGCGATCACTTTTACTCGATTGTTTTGACGCATTTTGCGCAGACCACTCGCCTGATCCATATACATGTTACTCATAAAACTCCGAATCTTCGGCCTCGCCAAAGCCTGTGCCCCAGAAATAGGGCTCTTCTGTTTCTCGCTCCAGCGAGCCCATGGCTGCGCCGACAAGCTGCGCCGCATTGGCAACCTGAATATCTTCCGGAACCCGCTGCCCATCCGTGATGTAACTGATAGGCAAGGCATTCTGGATACACACGTTAATTACTTCGCCCAGATTCAGACTCTCATCCAACTTTGTAAGTATGCAGCCGCTCAAGGGAATGCGCCGGAAATGGTCAACCGCTTCCTGCATTACCCGACGCTGGGAGGTTGCCGACATCACCAGATAGCTGCGGATCCTCACCTTGGCATTCTTGACCAGGGTATCGAGCTGCTCGGTCAGACGGATATCCCGCTGCCCCACGCCTGCCGTATCGATCAATACCAGCCGACGGTGGCGGAACTGATAGAGGGCATTGGCCAGCTCTTCGGCATCACGCACCTGACGTACCGGACAGCCCATGATCCGGCCATAAGTCTGTAATTGCTCATGAGCACCGATCCGGTAGTTGTCAGTGGTGATAAGGGCCACCTGCTCGGCACCATACTTCATGGCAAAACGGGCGGCTAATTTGGCGATGGTGGTGGTCTTGCCCACCCCGGTCGGCCCCAGCAGGGCAACGGCGCCCCCCTGACGTAAAATCTCGTCCTCGCTGATCTTGAGCTGAGCCGTCAACACTTCCGCCAACTGGGCCATCGCCTGATGGATGGGCATGTCTTCAGGGATCAGCCCCGCCAGTTGATCGGCAAACGCATCGTCAAAGCCCATCTTTTTGAGCTCCTTGATCAGCAGAGCCCGCATCGGCTCACGTCGCTCAACTTCCTGCCACATCAGACCGGAGATCTGGTGCTCCAGCAATTTGCGGATACTGGCCATCTCCTTGCGCATCCCCTCCATCTCCTGATCCCGCTGAGCAGGTTGAGAAGAACGCTGGGCGGAGGCAACCCGGGCTTTGGGCTTGACAGGTTCCGGGGCGGCGCCCCATTGCCCCTGCTCGGCCAATGTTCTGGGCGCTGCATTGGCAGCGGCCAGACCGGCCGATTGGGTATTGCCCATTGGCGCCCCATTGCCCGGCTTGAGCTTCTGCTGGCGCGCCAGCAAGGCTGCCAGGGTATCGGCATAATGTTCGTTCTGTTCCTGAACCTTTGTGGGCTCGGGGCGGGTCATCTGCCGAGCAGCAGACGAAATATTGACACTCTCATCGTTCAGCTGACGGCGAACCGGCGCATCTTTGGGCCCCGGAACCTGGGATTGATAATCGACTGCGGCGACTATCTCTACCCCTCCGGTGACCTTCTTGTTGGACATGAT
The DNA here is from genome assembly GCF_049174875.1 of Aeromonas sp. 600948. Taxonomy (NCBI): domain Bacteria; kingdom Pseudomonadati; phylum Pseudomonadota; class Gammaproteobacteria; order Aeromonadales; family Aeromonadaceae; genus Aeromonas; species Aeromonas sp. 600948. The sequence continues at coordinate 87,573 of NZ_JAAKTY010000011.1, read as the reverse complement.
GACAGCGTCAGGCCCGAGCGTCTCCTTGACCTCGGCCAGAGCCGTTCGCATGTCCTTGGCAAAAAACCGCTTAATCTTCACCCATCGTCTCCGCTAACTAGTTCTGCCCTACCGCACTGACGATGCGGATCTGCTTGTCGTCGGGCACTTCCTGATAAGACAGAACACGCAACCCAGGAATGGCATTCTTGACAAATTTTGCCAGGGTATTGCGCAAGATCCCCGATGTCAGAAGCACGGCCGGTTGGCCTTCCAATTCTTGTCGTTGAGTGGCTTCCACCAGCGAGCGCTGCATTCGCTCCGCCAGACCCGGCTCAATACCGGCACCATCACCTCCACCCGCCTGCAGGGATTGATGCAATATACGTTCCAATTCAGGTGCCAATGTTATCACCGGTAGCTCTGGGTCTGGGCCGGCAATCTCCTGCACAATCAGACGACGCAGGGCAATCCGGCAAGCCGCGGTGAGCACTTCCGGATCCGGACTGCGCGGCGCGTATTCAACCAGGGTCTGCAGGATAGTGCGCATATCGCGGATTGGCACCCCTTCATCGAGCAAATTCTGCAATACCTTCACAAGGTTACCCATGCTGATCACTTCCGGCACCAGCCCTTCGACCAACTTGCTCTGGTGTTTGCCAATCATGTCGAGCAGTTGTTGTACCTCGTCATGGCCGAGCAACAGTGAGGCATGGTTGGTCAAGATCTGACTCAAATGGGTGGCAACTACGGTCGCAGTATCCACCACTGTATACCCCAGGGTCTGCGCCTGTGACACCTGCTCCTTGGCTACCCACACTGCTTCAAGTCCAAACGCGGGATCCCGGGTAGCAATCCCCTGAATTTGGCCGAATACCTGCCCCGGGTTGATGGCCATCTCTTTATCATGGTAGACGCTGGCCTCGCCGGTACTGACTCCCATCAAGGTGATGCGATATTGATTTGGTGCCAGATCCAGGTTGTCGCGGATGTGGACGGCAGGCACCAGAAAGCCCAGTTCTTGCGAGAGTTTCTTGCGCACCCCTTTGATCCGGTTGAGCAGTTCGCCCCCCTGATTGCGATCCACCAGCGGGATTAGCTGGTAACCCACTTCCAGCCCGATGATGTCTACCGGCATCACATCGTCCCAGCTCAACTCTTTCTGTTCATGCGATGGCTGGTCAGTACTGGTCGGCATCAACTCGCCGCTGGCTGCTTTGGCTACCGCCAGCTTCTCGCGGCGCAGCAGCCACCAGGCTCCAGCGGCAGCGATCGCCCCCAGACTCAGGAAGGCGAAGTGCGGCATCCCCGGCACCAGTCCCATCATCAGCAGGATACCGGCAGAGATGATCAAGGCCTTGGGATTGTCGAACAGTTGGCCCAATACCGCCGTGCCCATATCCTGATCGGTATTCTGACGGGTCACTATGATGGCGGCGGCGATAGAGAGCAACAGGGAGGGGATCTGCGCCACCAGACCGTCACCTATCGCCAGCAGGGTATAGATCTCGGCAGACTCCCTGAAGGTAAGATGATGCTGCATCATCCCGATGATAAAGCCGCCGATGATGTTGATGAAGAGGATCATGATGCCCGCAATGGCATCCCCTTTGACGAACTTGGAAGCACCATCCATAGAGCCATAGAAGTCCGCTTCCTGGGTCACATCCTGGCGACGCTTCTTCGCCTCTTCCTGGTTGATGAGGCCGGCATTCAAATCGGCATCGATGGCCATCTGTTTGCCCGGCATCGCATCCAGAGTAAAACGGGCGCTCACTTCCGCGATCCGCCCGGCCCCCTTGGTGATAACCACAAAGTTGATGATCATCAGGATAGTAAAGACGATGATGCCGACTGCATAGTTACCGCCGATCACCACATTACCGAATGCCTCGATCACATGGCCTGCCGCTGCACTGCCATTGTGACCTTCCAGCAACACCACTCGGGTCGAGGCCACGTTCAATGCCAACCGCAGCAAGGTGGCCAGCAGCAATACGGTCGGGAAAGCAGCAAATTCGAGGGGGCGCCGGGTATAGACGGATACCAGCAGCACCACGATAGAGAGCGCAATGTTGAAGGAGAAGAGCACATCCAGCATCAGTGGCGGGATGGGCAACACCACCATGCCGAGCGCGGCCAATACCAGCAGAGGGGTACCAAGGCCTTTGCTCAATACTCCCCGAGACTGTTTTAACTGGCCCAATACTGCCTTGAATTCCATCGCTCTTCTCAATGTCAACCTGCTGGTGCCAGATTAAAGCAAACATTAAGCCAACAATGCAACACATTGAAATGCAATGAATTTATTTTGACAACGTCAGAACTTTGTCATTTGCGATATTCGGTCGGAATGGGCAGATCTTTAGCCAGCGGCTGAGGACGGCGCCCCTGGCCACGGCGGAATTTCTTGAGCTGGAAGACATAGGCCAGAACCTGGGCAACCGCCGCAAACAACCCTTCCGGGATCTCGTGGCCCAACTCGGTAGAGTGGTAGATAGCCCGGGTCAAGGCCGGTGACGGCATGATGGGTATCTCGTATTCTCTAGCTATCTCCCTGATCTTCATTGCAATTTCATCAGTTCCCTTGGCCAAGACCTTGGGCGCAGCACCGGGTTTGCCCGCATCATACTTGAGCGCTACCGAGTAGTGAGTCGGGTTGGTGATCACCACATCAGCCTTGGGTACATCCCCCATCATCCGGCGCATCGCCATCTGCATCTGCAACTGGCGGATCTTGCCCTTTACCTCGGGTTTACCCTCGCTATCCTTGAACTCGTCCTTCACCTCCTGCTTGGTCATCTTGAGCTGACGCATATGGTTCCATTTTTGGAACGGCACATCGATGGCCACAATAGGCAACAGGGCACAGCAAAGAATGATCAGCATCCACAAAAAAAGGTCGAGGGCATCTATAATCCCACCGGGGAATCCCTCCATGGAGAGGTTGAGCAGATGATCAAACTGGCTGGAGAGCATCCACCAGGCAAACAGGGTGATGAACACCACCTTGGCGATGGACTTGACCAGCTCAATCAGCGACTGCACCCCAAACATCCGCTTGAACCCGCTGATGGGGCTCATCTTGCTGAATTTCGGCATCATTGCTTCAGTGGAGAAGTTCATCCCCCCCATCAGGATATTGCCGATAAAAGCTGCAATAGCGACCAGAGCGAATAGCAATCCGAGCGGAAACACCAGTTCCCCCAGCAGCGCCGGCACCATGGCAACCATGGCATTGGGATCGAAAGCCTGCTCTCTGTTCAGCGTGAAGCCCATGGTCACCACCTTGAGCATGGCGTTCGCCAGGTAACCCTTGATAAACAGCAGGCCAAATACGGCTGACAACAGCACACTGGCTGTTCCCAGCTCCTTTGAACGTGCAATCTGCCCTTTTTCACGGGCCTGTTGCAGTCGTTTGCCCGTGGGTTGTTCGGTACGTTCCTGGTCGGTATCAGCCATTGACACCTCCGAAACATTGGGTGTCAATCAGCTCGCAACTGACCTCCTGCACCCGCTCCCACAAGGTGTCGAAATGGCCGAGGAACCCGCCGATCGTAAGCCAGAGGATAAGCAAACCCGACATCATGCTGACGGCAAAACCGATACTGAAAATATTGAGCTGGGGGGCTGCCCGGGTCATCACGCCAAAAGCGAAGTTGATGAGCAACAGCGCCACGATGGCAGAGAGGGCCATCACCAGCGAGGCCTGATACATGACCCCCAGGAACGCGCTCAGGGTTTGCATAGAAGAGAGTGACAGACCGCTATCGGAGATGGGTAGCGTCTCAAAACTGAGGATAACCAGGCGTAGCATCACCAGATGACCATCAAGCGCCAGAAATACCAGAGTCGCCAGCATCAGATAAAACTGACCGACCACAGGGGCCGACTGGCCATTCATCGGATCCACCAGGGTGGCAAAACCCAGACTGGTTTGCATGGCTATCACCTGCCCCGCCATCACGAAGCTTTCCATCAGAAACTGGGTCATCAACCCCAGCGCAATACCGATCAGCAGCTGCTGGCCCAAGACCAGAAAACTGCCGGCAGAGAAGAGCTCCACTGGGGGCATGGGAGGGAGCAGAGGAGCAACCAGAAACGTCACGGCTACCGCCAGCCCCAACCTGATCCGAGCGGCGACCAGCCGGCTGCCAAATACCGCCATCACCATGAAAAGGCTGCTTATTCTAGCCAGTGGCCAGAGAATGGACGACAACCACTCCATGATCAGAGCGGTGGTATAGGTCACCCCACCACCTCGGGAATTTGATTGACCATCAGGATGAAGAAGTCCATCAGACTCTGCATTCCCCAGTGAGCACCAATCCCTAGGGCCAAAAGGGTCACGATGAGACGGGGCAGAAAGCTCAAGGTCTGTTCGTTGATGGAGGTGGCGGCCTGAAAGATGGCTACCACCAACCCGATAGCAAGGCTGGGCAGGATCACGGCGCTGACCATGATATTGACCAGCCAGAGCGCCTCACGAAATACATCGACAAAGGTTTCTGGACTCATGTTCGGGCTCCTTGCATGGGACCGGTTAACCGGCACCCAGTCCGAAACTGTTGGCCAGCGAACCCAGGATCAGGTTCCAGCCATCCACCATCACAAACAGCATCAGTTTGAAAGGCAACGAGACGATCATCGGCGAGAGCATCATCATCCCCATCGCCATCAAGATACTGGCGACCACCAGATCGATGACCAGAAACGGCAAGAACAGCATAAAGCCAATCTGGAAGGCTGTTTTCAGTTCGCTGGTGACAAAGGCCGGGATCAGCACCCGCAGCGGCACATCGGCAGGCTTCTCCACCTGCACGTTGGCGATCTCCATAAAAGTATTGAGATCCTTGATCCGGGTCTGGGCCAGCATGAACTGGTGGATGGGCAATTCAGCCCGTTCCAGCGCCTCCTTGGCCTCAATGGTTTCGGCCAGATAGGGCTGCAGTGCCTCGTCATTTATGCGATCCAGCACAGGCGACATGATGAAGAACGACATGAACAGGGCGATGCCGATCAACACCTGATTGGAGGGGCTCTGTTGCAGACCGATCGCCTGACGCAAGATACCCAACACTATGATGATACGGGTAAACGAGGTCATCATGATGACCATTGCCGGCAGGAATGAAAGTGCCGTCATCAACGCCAGCACCTGCAGGGTCAGGCTGTACTCCTGAGAGCCATCCCCCATGGTCTTGACGGTCACTGCCGACATGCCGTCCTGCGCCAGCGCAGGCCAGGCGCAAAACAGCGAAATCAACAGGCTGGCCAGCAATCCGCTTTGCCACAACAAGCCGTTAGTTTTTTTCATGTTTGCCCATCAACTTACCCAGCTGCTGGGAAAACGCCTGCGGCTGCTGTTCGTCCAGCGGCTCCTCCAGCCGATAGAGAAAGTTGACCTGCTGCGGCGTTACGCCGACCAGCAGCTGCTGCTCACCCACCTTGACCACCAGCAACTTCTCCTTGTAGCCCACAGGCAGCGTAGCAATCACTCTCATCTGCCCGCCCCCCATGGCGGTGGCAATTTTGCTCTTCTTGAGCAAGAAACCCAGCACCAGAATAAGCCCGATCACCATCAGGCTGGAGAGCAGCCAGGAGCTCAGGCTGGGAGGGTTGGCGGCCCCCCCCACCTCGGCAAACACCGGCAATGGCAGCCACAACAGCAGCAGACGCATCATTTGAGTTTCTTAATCCGTTCAATCTGGCTGATGACGTCGGTCAGGCGAATACCGAACTTGTCGTTCACCACCACCACCTCGCCGTGAGCGATCAGGGTACCGTTAACCAGCACGTCGAGGGGCTCGCCCGCCACCCTATCCAGCTCCACGACCGAGCCCTGGTTGAGCTGCAGCAGGTTACGAATGCTAATCTGGCTGCGACCGACCTCCATCGAGATGGTGACCGGAATATCCAGAATGGTGTCAAGCTTGCGCCGCTCCTCGGCACTGATGGGGGCATCGTCCTTGAGCTCTTCCAGCGGGGCCGGTTTGGCTTCCGCCGTCACCTGCTCCTCCAGTGCTGCCGCCCAGGCATCAGCCATCAGATCCTCTTCCTCTGTTCCGCTCATCTTGTTTCCTTATACCACTTCGTGACGATCAATAACTGCAAACCGTCGATTAACGCTGTTGTTCTTCGATGCTGCGCTCAAGCTCTTCAAGCTCGGCCTCACCATCGATACGTACACCACCCCGGGTCACCAGATGCATCTCGGTCTTGACCCCTTCCGGGCGCTTGAGCTTGTCGGTGATCTTGAGTGCCACATTCTCCTTGGTCCGCCCCATCTTGGCATGGAAGGTGGGCAAATCTTCCACGTAGACCAGCAAATGTTCGGGCATGTCGACCGGAATAATATCTCCCGGCTGCAGCTCCATCAGTTCACGCAGAGTGAGTTCGGTCTCCAGCAGTTTGGCCCTCAACTCGACCTTTACATCCATGATCTCGTCACGAAGTGCCTTGCTCCAGCGCACGTCTGTGTCACCCTTGTCACTCTGCACACCGGCATCGAGCAGTTCACGGATCGGCTCCAGCATGGAGTAGGGCATGGCCACGTGGAAATCGCCGCCGCCACCATCGAGTTCGATGTGAAACGAGCTCACCACAATCACTTCGGTCGGGCTGACGATGTTGGCCATCGCCGGGTTCACTTCAGAGTCGAGATACTCGAACCCTACGTCCATCACCGGCGCCCAGGCATCCTTGTAATCCTCAAACACCAGTTTGAGCAGCATCTGGATGATCCGTCGCTCGGTCGGCGTGAACTCGCGCCCCTCAATCTTGGCGTGGTAGCGCCCGTCACCACCGAAGAAGTTCTCCACTAGGATGAAAACCAGTCGTGCCTCCATGGTGATGAGTGCGGTTCCTTTCAATGGCCGGAAACGCACCATATTGAGGCTGGTCGGCACGAACAGGGTGTGAACATACTCACCAAACTTCAGCATCTGCACCCCGTTGATGGAGACCTCGGCGGTACGACGCATCATGTTGAACAGGCTGATCCGCATGTGGCGAGCAAAACGTTCGTTCACCAGCTCCAGGGTCGGCATCCGGCCACGGACGATGCGGTCCTGGGAGGAGAAGTCAAACTGGGCAACGCCGGGGTCTCCGGCGCCGCCTATCTCTTCCTCTTCGACATCATCGACACCGTGCAAGAGGGCATCAATTTCGTCCTGACTTAACAGATCGCTCACGCTTCACCTACTGCATTACAAAGCCGGTAAACAGCACTTGTTCGATAACGGGGGAAGAGACCAGGTCCTTAAGCACCCGACGGCACTCTTCCAGTGAATCCTTGCGCAGCTTCTCCTTGCCTTCAAAGGTCATCAGCTGTTCGGCACTGGCTGCACTGAACACCCGCAGCAAGGTGCCTTCAATCAGGGGTATATTCTGTTTGGCCAGCGTCTCGTCGGCGGTGCCGCGCACCATCAGCTGGATCTTGATCTGCACCAGTCGATCCCGCTGGGCTCCCGCGACGTTGAAGACAAAGGGACGCGGCATCCCGACATAAAGGGATGGCTGGGGTGCTTCCACCTTGGGTTTGGCCTCAGCACCCTCCGCCGCTTCGGCAGGGGGGGTATCCGAGCCGGACAGCATAAGCCAAGCGCCTGCTCCACCACCGCCCAGCAAAATGACCGCCAGGGCAATGATAATAATCAGCTTCTTTTTCTTGCCCGCAGCCGGGTCTTTTAGCGTCAATTCGTTATCGTCAGCCATCCCTTGTCCACCCTAGTCTCAAACTTGTTCGATATCATAAACTTACTCGGGATTGCATCAAGCATAGAAATCTATTCCTGAACCGTTTGTCGATTCCACCGACAAATTGGGGTTGGTCGTAGTGACCTCCCCGTCAAGATGGCTATGACCGGAGTGTCCCTCTCCTGATTGTCCCTGCCCGGCAAACGCCGACTGACCCTGCTGTTGTTGCTGCGGTGACTGTTGTGACTGCTGCTGCACCTGGGTCTGGCCAAGCTGGATCCCCTGCCCCGCCAGCATTTCACGCAGACGGGGCATCGCCTGCTCCAGCATCTCACGGGTCTGTCCGTGCTGAACTACAAAATGGACGCTCGCCTGGCTGGATGCGTCGATCTGGATCTTGATCTTCATCTTGCCAAGGCCGATGGGGTCTAGCTGAAGCTCGGCCTGCTGCAGCTTGTCGGCCAGCATCAGGTTGACCTTCTGGTGCAATTCGGCGGGTGCTTCCTGACTAGACAGTTTCAAATGGGGTAAATTCTGCGGTTCACGGCGCAACGTGCCCTCAGCGGCGGGCGCCCGGCTGTCGGCCACCTGGGGCTGAGGCTGGCTGTTCTGGCCATGCTGTACAGTCTGGCTCTGGCTGCTCTCGCTGCTCGATGTCGTAGCGACAAGACTCTTCTCAGACTCACCGACCTTCGGTTTTACCTCAAGCGAAACCGCTTTGCGCACCTCGTCGGTGCCCGTCACTTCCATCTGCCTGATCCCGGCTGAAATGCTCGACAGCGGCGCTTGCGGCCCCTGAGATTCGGACTGCGCCAACACCTGCTGCGGCGCCACCATCACGGGTGCGGCAGCGCTATCGGTCTGAGTCGTCACATTTGCCGTCACGCTGCTCTGGGCTGTGGCACTTTGCACTGTCGTCACTTGCGCCGCACCTGGATTGGAGGATGTGGTTGTCGCTGCCTGCTGTCCCCCCTCGGCGCTACTCTTATCAGCTCCCTTGCCAGACCCATTAGCGGTGCTCTCTACGGCAGTAGAAGTGGTTGAGCTACCCGCATCTGGTTGTTTGCCCCCCTCACCGAATGCCTTGAGCACCGCCCCCTGAGTCGTGGCTTGAGCAGCTTGTCCCTTGCCGGTCACGACGCTGCTGGCAGCGGGGTCGGATTTGCTGTCATCTCCCTCTTTCACTGCGGGTGACTCACCACTATTTGCCGCATTGGCGGACGCCTCAACCGGCAACACCCTGGCCAGTTGGGCCATCCGCTCAGCCACCGTAAGGGGCTTGGTGAGCTTGCCATCTGCCCCGAGAGTTTCACCCTTGGCAAAGACTTTCTCCCCGGGCTGACCATCTTGGGTGGCGGCGGCATCCTTCCCCTCAGAAGTGTTGGAAGCGGAGGACAGTACGGCGGTCGAGGCGTCGCCCTGCTCAATCACTCCTCCTGCAGAGAGTGAAACCGGAGTTTCAAGGGAAGATTTACCAGTCGTAGCCAGAAGCGACTGCGCCCCGGACTGATCGGCAAGTTGGCGTACAGTCCTGACAGTTGCAGGGGACTGCTCGCTTTCATCAAGCGCAATCCCCTCCAGCGCACCCTCTTGCGGCAACGGATTGCCGTCTGCCGCAGTGGCGCTCTGTTGGGCCGCCACCGCCAGCTGGGGAGTCACTAGCGAGGTATCGAGCTTGAGGGAGTCTTGCAGACGGAGCAGAAAGTCGGTGGCAGGGAGCTCCTCCGCCTTGTTGACGGCGTCAGGATCCTCCTCCTTGCCGATCTCCTCTTTGGGAGAGGCGCTTTCGGTCGCCAAAGATTTGGCTGATCGGACATTTTTATCGCCCTGAGTAGCCTCGGCGGCGCCGTGTTCGCTGTTCCGGGCCTTGGCAATCAGAGTGGCGAAATCACCCTTGCTGTCGCGCCCCCCCAGATCGATGCCATTGCTCTCGACTGAGCTGCTCAGAGGCGCTTTGTCCAACCCGTTGGCCGGAGCCGAAGGCGTTTGTGTCAACACTGTCTGCATCATGATGGCATCCCTGAATTCTGGCGGCCCCCTACGAGATGGCCGCCGACAATGTCCAGATCAAAGCAAGTTACAGGCCAGATTGATGAAAACGCCGCAACATGGCGTACTCATCCAGCATCTTCTGCTCCTGACGCAGAGCTTTCTGCTGCTCGCGGCTCGCCTGCTTCTCCAGCAACAGCTCTACCGCCTTGCGTCGCTGCTGGGCAGCCAGCCACTCTCCACGACGTTGCTCCAGCGCCTGACGCACCTGCAGCACCCCTTCGTATTGCTGGGTCGCCGCCTGCTCAAGCTTGTTGATAAAGGCGTGATACTGGCTGTTTTGCTGGGGCGAAATCCCTTGTAAACCGCGATCGGTCCACTGCTGGTGGTAGATCTGGCGGTACTGGTTGAGGGCATTTTGCTGATCCATAAACAGCTTGAGATCCTGCTGCGCCTTCACCAGCGCCTGCGCACACTGCTGCTCTGCCTCAGCCAGCCGCTCTGCCAACAATAGCAACCCTTTACTCATAGCCGCACCCTCTCTTCCCAACCGTCATCAACGCATCAAGGGCATCGCCACCATCTGCAAGGCTTGCAGGCCATCATCGTAGTGAATGACCTCGCGCATCCCCTGCTGCAAGAACTGATCCAGGTAGGGTTTTTGAATGATGGCGCGGTCGATGCGGGGGTCGGAACCCTGACTGTAGGCACCGATGGTGATGAGATCCCGGTTCTGCTGATAGAGGGAGTAAAACTGCTTGAGGGTGCGCGCCAACTCCATGTGCTCAGGTGAAGTGACCATGGGCATAACCCGGCTGATGGATTTCTCGATGTCAATGGCCGGATAGTGGCCTGCATCGGCCAGATCGCGCGACAGAACTATGTGGCCATCGAGGATCGCCCGCGCCGCATCGGCAATGGGATCTTGCAGGTCATCCCCCTCGGTCAGTACGGTGAAGAAGGCGGTGATGGAGCCCTGGCCGTCGCTGCCGTTACCAGCCCGCTCTACCAGCGCCGGTAATTTGGCAAATACCGACGGTGGATAGCCCTTGGTCGCTGGCGGCTCGCCCACCGCCAGTGCGATTTCCCGCTGAGCCTGGGCGTAACGGGTCAGCGAATCCATCAAGAGCAGCACATTGAGCCCCTGATCGCGAAAATACTCGGCAATGGCCAGCGCCGTTTCACACCCCTTGAGCCGCATCAGCGGCGAAGCATCGGCGGGAGCGGCCACCACCACGGAGCGGGCACGCCCCTCCTCCCCCAGAATGTCCTCGATAAACTCTTTCACCTCCCGGCCCCGTTCACCGATGAGGCCGACCACCACCACATCCGCCACCGAGCCGCGAGTCATCATGCCAAGCAGCACCGATTTACCGACACCGGAACCGGCAAACAGCCCCATCCGCTGGCCCTGACCCACCGTCAGCACGGCGTTGATGGCGCGCACCCCGACATCCATCGGTTGATGGATCGGGCGGCGAGAGAGCGGGTTGATGCGATGCTGGGCAAACTGCACGGTCTGGGAGGAGAAAATGGGGCCGAGCCCATCGAGTGGCTGGCCGATGCCGTCGATGACCCGACCAAGCAGGTTCATGCCAACAGGAATACCGTGCTCTTCGGTGATGGGCACCACCCGAGCACCGGGAATGACCCCCTTGAGCTGCTCGCTCGGCATAAGATAGAGGCGATCGCCAGAGAAGCCGACCACCTCAGCCTCCAGCGTCCCATCAAGGGTATCGATACGGCAGAGGGCACCGATGGCGGCACGGCAGCCGATGGCTTCGAGGGTCAGCCCCACCACCCGGGTCAATTTACCGGCGACCGGCGGTTTGGGGGCGCTGTCGCGTACCTTGTACCCTTGCAACCGGTTCAGTAGCGAGCCGCTCATCTGGCCTCCTGAGAGCTAAAAAGTGCAGCCGGACAGCAACGTCCGGCATCGGTTATGGGCGTGGATCCTGCGAAGCCGGTTTCTGCGACGCATTGTCCCGCAAGAAGTTGCGCAGCAACTGATCGATGCGCCCGGAGAGGGTCAAATCGATGCTGGAGAGCTCGGTAGCCAATTGCAGATCGCCGGGGGAGAGGGTGGGATCGCTCTGCAATCGCCAGTGGCGCTTGGCGCACTCGTCGGCGCCAAATGCCTGTTCGATTCGCGCGATATCGTCGGGATGCAGCATCAGAGTCACCCCCTGTTCGGCGGCAGGCAGCAAGGCCAGCCCCTCTTTAAGCGCCTCCAGCAGAATGCGGGGGGAGGTCTCCGCTTCGTGACGAATAAGCGCACGAGCCAGTTGCATCACCAGCGAGACCAACTGCTGCTCCACCGCCTGATCCAGCTCGTTAAGCGGATTGGCAAGGCGGGCGGCGAGCCCCTGCCAGTGGGCGATCTCCTGCTCCACCAGCTCGCGCCCCATAGCCAGCCCCTCCTCGCGCCCCTGTTCGAGACCGGCAGAGTGGCCCTGTTGCAATCCTTCCAGCTTGCCCTCTTCCATCCCCTTGGCATAACCGGACTCGCGCCCCTCGGCCATCCCCTCTTCCCAGGCGGCCTGACGGATCGCTTCGAGCTCTTCGGCGGTGATGCTGGGGGTCGGCTCCTGCTCGGGTTCCGGCTCCACCACCTCCTCTTCCTGCTGATACCAGTCAGGTGCAAGACCGAGCGCATTGGTCTCGGCCTCAGCCACCACGTCCATTTCGGGCCAGCCCCAGGCCTCTACCCGGGTCTCTTCCCCTTCAGGCCGCACATAACCACGCAGCTTGTTGTTCATCTATTCGCGCCGCTCCTTGCCAAGACAACATACTGGGCGGCAGACAGGTTACATGAGTTGGCCATGGTTTAGAGGAACTCCTCGCCACCGCCGGAACCCAGCATGATCTCGCCGGCATCCGCCAGACGGCGGGCGATGGAGAGGATCTCCTTCTGGGCAGCCTCCACCTCGGAGACCCGGATCGGCCCCATGGCCTCCAGATCGTCTGCCAGCATTTCTGCCGCCCGTTTCGACATGTTCTTGAAGATCTTCTCGCGCATCTGATCGTCGGACCCCTTGAGGGCGCGCTGCAACAGATCCCCAGGCACTTCCCGCAGCAGAGTCTGGATACCGCGATCGTCCACATCGATGAGGTTTTCGAACACGAACATCAAATCCTGGATCTGCTGGCTCATCTCTTCGTCCGACTCGCGGATGGAGTCCATCAACTGGCCTTCGATATTGGTATCCAGATAGTTCATGATGTTGGCGGCTGCCTTCAGGCCGCCCATCTTGGCTGCCTGGGCACCGGCCGCACCGGCGAACTGTTTCTCCATGATGTCGTTCAACTCTTGCAGTGCCGCCGGTTGTACCTCTTCGAGGTTGGCGATACGCATCACCAGATCGAGGCGCACCTGCTCCGGGAACTGGCTCAGGATCTCGGCGGACTGCTCCGGCTCCAGATAGGAGAGCACTATGGTCTGGATCTGCGGGTGTTCGTTCTGGATGATGCTGGCCACCTGACGGGCATCCATCCACTTGAGCGAATCGAGGCCACGGGCGCCGGAACCGAGAATGATCTGGTCCACCAGATTGCTCGCCTTGTCCTCGCCAAGGGCCGCCACCAACGCCTTGCGCACAAAGTCTTCACTACCGATACCTATGTTGGTGTACTTCTGGATATCGTCGATGAATTGACGGTGCACCGCCGCCACCCGATCGTGACTGAAATCGGACATGGAGGCCATCGACATACCGAGCCGCTGCACCTGCTTGGGTTCGAGATGGCGGAAGATCTGGGCGGCATCCTCTTCGTTGAGGCTCAACATCAATACAGCCGCCATATCCATACCGGACATCTGATCCAGCAACTGGCGCTGGCTGTCGGTAATGTCGTTGCCGGTCACCTGGCTTTTAGTTTCTTCAGGCATCTTTGGTTACCCACTCTTTAATGACCTGAGCGGCCAGATCCGGTTCGTTCGCCACCAGCGCACGCACCGCCTTGAGCAAATCTTCGTCACGGTGCAGATCCGGCAGTTTCAGCTGACCATCGCGCACCCCGAATACCTGCTCTCCCTCAACCTGGGCTGCCAGCAAGCTGAGCTCGTCGTCACCCCCCAATACGGTGTGGTTGTCAAAGTCCACTTCCCCTTCCGGCTTGGCATCCGGATAGAGCAACCGCTTGAGCATGGGGCGAACCACGGTGACGATCAAGACAATAATCACCAGTACCGAGGCGGCAATCCGTACCGCACGCCAGAACCAGGGCTGATCGTAGAGCGGCACCTCGGCCACGGTATCAAGCTCGGGACGATTGAACGGAATGGCGACCACCTCGAGGGTATCACCACGGGTCACATCAAAGCCAAGGCCACCGCTCAGCAAACGGCGCAGGGTATCGAGTTCCGCCTGGGTGCGCGCTTCGCGGGTCACAGCCCCGTCGGCACCGGGCACCGCCTTGTAATCCACCGCGACCGAGACGGTCATGCGGCGAATGCCCCCCATCTGACGCCGGGTATGGCTGACGGTGGTATCCAGTTCGAAGTTGCGGGTCGCCTCTTTGCGAGAACGCCCCGAGGCAGCAGCGCTGGCCCCATCACCGCCAGTGGCCTGTTCAGGAATATTGGACGCGGCAGGGGGCTGGTTGCTGAGAGCCCCCGGCACTCCGCCATTGCTGCCGCCGGAGCTGTTCTCTTCCAACGTCATCTCGGAGCGCACTGCAGGCAGATCCGGGTTGTAGGTTTTGCGGGTCTGCTCCTGCTGGGAGAAGTCGAGGGAGAGATCCACTTCCGCCGTATAATTGTCGGCGCCAAGCACCGGGATCAGAATGGCGTCAATTTTTTGCTTGTACTCCAGCTCCTGCTTCTGTTGCATCGCAAATTCCTTGCGCGTCTGGGCAGAGACGGGATCCTGGGAGCCGGAATTAAGCAGGCGGCCATTCTGGTCGGTGACGGTGACACGAGTCGGCTCCAGGCCATGTACCGCAGAGGCCACCATATCGACGATGGAGTCCACCTCCCCCTGCCCCAGTGCCGCCCCTTTCAGGTTGAGTACCACGGTAGCACTGGGCTTGCGCTCGTTGCGGGCAAAGACGTTATCTTTGGGGATGGCCAGCAGCACCTGGGCCTTGGCCACATTCTGGAACTGTTCAATGGCGCTCGCCAACTGGCGCTCGCGACTCAACTTGAGGCGCTCGGCCTCCATCCGCTGGCTGACACCGAAACTGGAGTCCTTGAGCAGAATATCCTCTCCACCATTGGCTACATCGGCCGCATTGGTGAGGCCGGCCCGGGTCAGTGCCAACCGGATACTGGCAAAGTTCTCGGCACTGACCAGCACGCTCTTGCCATCGACCTCATAGGGGATCTTCTGCTGATCGAGAAAGTCGAGGGTCTTGACCAGCTCCTGAGTGGTATAGGTGCCAAGAGGGCGCATATCCGGCTCCTTGCCCCACAGCAGGATGAAGACGGCGATGGCCAGGCAGATGGCAAGCCCCAGGATCAGAGTGATCTGGCGCAGTACATCGGTATTGGACAAGAATCCCAGTGCCGAGCTCTTCTGCTCGTTGGCATCGAGGGCGGCGGTGCCCTCATCGTTTATCAGCAGATCGCCATTTTGGTCAGTAGCCACGATTTATGTCCTTATTGCTGACATGTCATGATGCACGGTCATCGCTCAGACCGGCATATTCATGATGGTTTTGTAGGCATCAACCATCTTGTTGCGCACTTGCACCGTCGCCTCAAAGGCGATGGAGGATTTTTGGCCCGCGATCATCACCTCGGCCAGATCCACCGACTTGTCGCCCATATCGAAACGGGTGCGCAGATCATTGGCTGCGCCCTGCAACTCGTTGACGTTACCGAGCGCCTGCTGCAACAGCAGGCCAAAATCGGAGGTCACCTGACGGCCAGGCTGTGACAGCGGGGTTGCACCGGCCTCTACCTTGAGAGCCTGCATCTCTTGCATCAGGCTGCTTGCACTAATTTCCATTTTCTGTCCCCAGACAAATCATTGACGCTGACGGACCAAAAGCAATAAAAGTGCCAATTAGGTAAAAACGTTCTCAAGCCGCAGAAATGGAGGGGAAAAAGAGATGATGAGGGGGATCGGGGAATAGGCCGCTTCACGCACGGCACGGCTCCGTAACCGGCCACACCGTAGAACCGTGATGTTTGTCGAGCCACTTGACCAGTGGTTTGTTGTGAAGATTAACCACTCGACGGGCTATCAGTCCGGGGGGATGGCGCGTGCAGAGCCGGCTATCGGGCTCTGCACGCTTGTGGGTGCGGACTGATGCGCTCCACGGCCCCAGTCAAAGCTGGCATCGGACACTGCCGTTATGGCTCAGAAGTGTCCCCCCTGGCGGCCAGCGCCTCATCTACCTGCTGATCCCGCTGCCCGGTCATGCCGGCGTGACGGGCGATCAGGTGGTAGGTGGCGGGCACCACCAGCAGGGTAACCAGGGTCGCCAAGGAGAGACCGAAGAAGACCACGGTCCCCACCGCCATCCGGCTCTCGTAGCCAGCCCCCATGGAGAGCATCAGCGGCACAGCGCCGATGATGGCGGTGAGCGAGGTCATCAGGATCGGCCGAAGACGGCGCACCGAACCCGCGATGATCGCCTCTTCGAATCCTTCACCGCGCTGACGCAACTGGTTGATGAACTCGACGATGAGAATACCGTTCTTGGTCACCATGCCGATCAGCATGATCATCCCGATCTGGCTGTAGATGCTCATCTCCTGCCCCGTCAGCCAGAGGCCAAGCAGACCGCCGAAGATGCCGAGCGGCACCGTCATCATCACCACGGTCGGGGTGAGGGTGCTCTCGAACTGGGCCACCAGCACCAGATAGACCACCAGCAGGGCGAGGCCGAAGACCATCGCCATCTCCCCCTGATTGTCGCGGTAATCCTTGGAGTCACCGGCGTAATCGACCGTCATGCCGCTCGGCAGATGCTCGTTGGCCCAGCCGTCGAGGAAGTCGAGCGCCTCGCCCAGGGTGTGATCCGGTGCCACATCGGCGGTCAGGGTCACCGCCTTCTGGCGCTGATAGTGGTTGAGGCGATTGGCGGTCGCCACCTGCTTGACGGTCGCCAGGGTCGAGAGGCTCACCATCTCGCCATTGGCCGCTTTCAGGTAGATGCGGCCGAGATCCGAGATGCCGTTGAACTCCTTCTGGTTGGCGCGCAGATAGACGTCATACTCCTCGCCCCTGTCCACATAGGTGGTCTTGCTCACCCCGCCCAACATCGCCTGCAGGGTGCTGGCAACGGTGGAGACCGGTATGCCGAGCTGGCTGGCGCTGTCGCGCGAGACGGTCACCTGCAGCTCCGGCGTTTTCTCGGCGTAGTCGAGATCCGGGCTTATCATCAGGCCACTGGCCTGCGCTGCTTTTTGCAGCTCTAGCCCCTGCTGGTAGAGCTCGGCATAGTCGTTGCCCTGCAGCACGAACTGCACCGCAGCGGTAGAGCCGCCACGGAAGCCTGGCTGGAAGGTGCGGATCATCACATCGGGAATAACCGACAGCTTGGCCCCGAGCGAGCGGGAAAACTCGGTGGCGGTCACATCACGCTCGGCCCAGTCGGTGAGCTGGATGATCACCATGCCGGTCTGATCGCCGCCACGGCCAAAGGCGGGGGTACTGAAGCTCATCGCCTTGACCACCCCCTGGCCCAGCATCGGCATGATGGTCGATTCCACCTGCTGCATGTTGCGCTTCATCCGCTCGATGCTGGTCCCCTCCGCCCCCTTGACGAAGACGAAGACCACACCGCGATCCTCCGTCGGGGTGAGACTGCTAGGCAGCTGGGTAAAGAGGGCACCGATACCGGCCAGACAGAGCAGCAGCGCCAGCGGCATCCAGCGCGAGCGACGCAGCAGCCCCTGCAGCAGATGACGATAGTGCCCCTCCATCCGGCCCAAAGCACGATCGAGGGCCGCCGTCAGCCGGTTCGGCTTGTCGAGCGGGCGCATCAGCCAGGAGCCCATGGCTGGCGTGAGGGTCAGCGCCACCAGCGAGGAGCAGAGCACCGCCAACGAAAGCAACATCGCAAACTCGGTAAAGAGCCTGCCCACCATACCATCCATAAAAGCGATGGGAATAAAGACCATTACCAGCACGGCGGTGGTAGCGATGACCGCAAAGCCCACCTCGCGGGTGCCGTGCCAGGCCGCCAGCAGGGGGGGCTCACCCCGCTGCAGATGGTGGTGAATGTTCTCCACCACCACGATGGCATCATCCACCACCAGACCGATGGCGAGAATAAGCGCCAGCAGGGTGATGAGGTTGATGGAAAAACCGAGATACCAGGCGCCGATAAAGGCGGAGATGAGCGACACCGGGACCGTGATGGCCGGAATGAGTGTGGTGCGCCCCTGCCCGAGGAACAGATAGAGCACTGCCACCACCAGCACGGCACAGATGGCCAGTGTCTCATATACCTCGTCGATGGCCTGCTTGATAAAGATGGTGGAGTCGTAGTCAACCTCAAGGGTGGCCCCCTCCGGCAGGAAGCGCTGCATCTCCACCAGCTTCTTCTCCACCCCCTGTGCCACCGCCAGCGGGTTGGCAGTGGACTGGGCGACGATGCCGATACCCAGACTCTCGCGGCCATTGCGCTGGTAGGCGCTGTCTTCGTTCTTGGCTCCCACCTCCACATCGGCAATATCGGCCAGATAGACACTCTGACCGTTGGTCGCGGTACGGACCTGCAACTGCTGGAAATCTTCGGCGGTGTGGTAGAGCCGGGCAATCTGCACCGACATGGTCATGGAGTTGTTGCGGATCTCCCCCCCCGGCAGCTCTATGTTCTCGCGCTTGAGGGCATCCTGCACATCCGCTACCGTCACGCCGCGGGCCGCCATATCGGCCGGCCTCAACCGCACATACATCACCTGGGTCAGATCGCCGGAGAGCGCCACTTCACTCACCCCATCCACCAGGCTCAAGGGGTCGACCAGCACCCGGTTGGCGTAGTCGGTCATGGCGGTGCGATCCATCTGGCTGCTGCTGAAGTTGAGCCAGACCGCCACGTCACCGCTACCGCTATCCTTGGTCACCAGCGGTTCGTCGGCATCCTCCGGCAGCTTGCTCTTGGCGCGAGTCAGGGCGTCGCGCACATCGGAGACCCCCTCCACCATGTTCCAGCCAAGCTTGAACTCCACCGTGATCATCGAGCGCCCCTTGCGAGTCACCGAGTTGATATTCTTGATACCGCTGATGCCGGAGAGCTGATCCTCGATGGGCTTGGTGACCTGACTCTCCATCACTGCGGGAGCCGCTCCCTCATAGGTGGTGGTGATGGAGACCGACGGGATCTGCACGTCCGGCATCTCCCGCACCGTCAATTTGCTAAAAGCGACCAGACCGAACACGCTGAGCAGGGCGCTGAGCACCACCGCCACCAGCGGTCGGCGTACTGAGATATCGGAGAGCCACATCAGCCATTTACCTCCGCCAGATCGTGCACCTTGGCACCATCACGCAAGTTGACCAGCCCCTCGACCACGATGCGATCGCCGACTTTCAGCCCCTCGGTAACCCAGACAGTCTCACCCTCGGTCTCGCCGAGCACCACTGGCACCCGCTTGACCCGGCCATCGGCCTCAAGGCGATAGACGAAACGCTGCTCGCCGGCGTACTCCACCGACTGGGCAGGGATCAGAGTGAGCTGGCGGGAAGGGAGCAAGAGCTCCACGTTGAGCAGCATGCCCGGGCGCAACTGGCCGTTATTATTGGGTAACTCGACCCTCGCCTTGATGTTCTGGGTCTCGTTGGAGATACGGCTATCGAGGGTGGTGAGGGTGCCGTTAAAGCGCTGATCCGGCCAGGCTGCGCTGGTCGCTGTCACCGCCATGCCGGGGCGCAGCAGGGAAAGGTAGCGCTCCGGCACTGCCAGATCGAGGCGCAGGGTGTCGATATCGTCGAGGTGCAACAGGGTATCGCCGCTATTGACCAGGGCCCCTTCGCTCAAATCAATCAGGCTCACGGTACCGGCAAAGGGAGCGGTGAGAGTGCGCTGGGAGAGTTCGTAACGGGCGGCATCGACCCGCGCCTGCACCTGATCAACGGTGGCCTCCTGCCCCTCCAACACCGACTGGGTGACGGCTCCACGGGCGACCAGCTTGCGCATCTCGGTCAGCTTGCGATTCTCGTCGCGCAGACTGGCACTCTGCTCGGCCAGCTCCGCCTGTTGCTTGCCCGCATCCAGCGCGACCAGCGTATCGCCCTTGTTGACCTGCTGACCCGACTGCACCGCAATCTTGACCAGGCGCCCGGTCACCTCGGGAGTGATCACCACCGAGTGGTTGGCCGCCAGTTTACCTACCAGCTTGAGAGTCGGCTCGGCCAGACTCTGCTTGACGGTCTGGGTACGAATATTTATCTCGCGGGAAGGGGCTTTGGCTGCTGGTTGCAAGTGGCCAACCGCCCACCAGATGGCCGCTACCAGAGAGAGCAGGCCGAGGCCAATCCAGATACGCATTTTCATCAAACAATCCATGAAGTGTTAAGAAGGGGAAATCTGAGTGGGGGCCATTTTAGCCCCAGACTATGCCGTGACTATGTATAAATGTGACAAAACGTAACAGGTGCATGGTGAACTCACCCGGTTTCAGGTAGTTCAGTTTGTTTTCACACCACATCGCATACACTAACGACAATTTCCTTCGCAACCCGACTGACTGCCTATGCCCAACATGTCTGGCCACCGTTTTCTCACACGCCTGACCTGGCTCCTGTTCGCCGTGGTCATCCTGCTGATTGGTTTGACTTTGTGGCAAAGCCTGAAACAGATTGAACGCCTCTATCAAAGCGATACCCTCAACAGTGCCATCTACCTGCGGGATCGGTTCAAACGGACCGAAGTATTTCTGGAGGCGATGCGCGGGCAGGCTGAGGAGCGACTGCGCAGCGACCCCCAGTCGGTGCTCACCCGCCAGCTCTATCGCCATATCGAGACGCTGCCAGAGGGGCTGGCTCTCGACAAGCTCCCCGGTGATTTGCCGGCCGGACTGGCAGGCAACCTCACCGGTGATGGCCCGCTGCCGCCCCCCGGCAGCGAGCGTGAGGCACGCATTCATCTGGCCCTGAGCCTCTCCCCCTTGCTTGCCACCGCCAGCCAGCGCCTTGGCAACGAGATCGCCTGGGTCTACTTCACCGGTGTGGACAACTTTATCTATCTCTACCCTTGGCAACCCTCCAGCCGGTTTCGCTTTTATCCCACCATCTACCAGAAGAGTTTCTGGCAAGATGCGCTGCACAGCACCAATCCGGACAAGAAGACCGTTCTCTCGCGCCCCTATGAGGACTTTATCGGGCGCGGCCCCATGGTCACCATGTCCCAGCCCCTCTACAAAGAGGGAACTCTGGTGGGAATGATCAACATGGATGTGCTGCTCGCCCGCCTGCAGCAGCAGCTCGATCAGATGACCCCGGCGCTGGGGGAATATCTGCTGCTCAATCAGTACCACCAGGTGCTGGCCAGCAGCGCGCGCCAACCCGTGGCGCCGCAAAACACCGAACCGACCGGCGAATATCAATGGCGGCAAGGCACATTGCAGCTGACCATGGCCATCCCCGATACCCCGTTGCGGCTGGTGCACAGCGTGACCCTGCTACCGCTGGTGTGGGCCATGCTCTGCCAGTCCGCGCCGACCCTGCTCGCCATCCTCTTTATGCTGCTGGCCGTCCTCTCCAACCTGAGATCCCATCGCCTCAACGAGCGGCTCAACTACCTCTCCTGCCACGATGCCCTTACCGGCGCTTTCAACCGCCACTATGTGGTGCTACTGGAGCAGGCGGGAGAGCTGGCCCGGCTGCAAGCGGGGATCCTGATGTTCGATGCGGATCACTTCAAACGGGTCAATGACAACTTCGGCCATGCCGTCGGCGATATCGTGCTGATCCGGCTGGTGCAGATCTGCCAGCAGCAGCTTGGGCCCACTGATCGCCTGATCCGCTGGGGGGGTGAAGAGTTTCTGCTGCTGATTGGCCGCAGTAACGCCGCACAGATCGGCGAACTGGCGGAGCGGCTGAGAAAGGCGGTGGCAGATCACGACTGGGCCGCCATCGAGCCCGGGCTGGAGGTCACCATCAGTCTCGGCTATCTGCCCCACCAGGAGAACCTTCCCCTGCACGAAGCGGTACGCCGCGCCGATGTGGCGCTCTATCAGGCCAAGGCCAACGGTCGCAACCGCAGCGAAAGATGGCAGGATGACGCCTCCTGACTCTCGGAGTAAGCTGAGCCCTCAACCCCTTTTTTGGAGGACTGTCGTGCCACGTAAACCCCGCGTAGGGCTCGCTCTCGGGAGCGGCGCAGCCAGAGGATGGGCCCATATCGGCGTCATCCGCGCCCTTGAACGTCTCGGCATCAAACCGGATTTGATCGCTGGCTGCTCCATCGGCAGCTTTGTCGGTGCCGCCTATGCCGCCGGAGAACTGGATCGGCTGGAAACCTGGGTGCGCGGCTTTACCCGCCTGCAGGTGGTCAGCCTGCTCGACCCGGCCCTCTCCGGCGGTCTGTTTCGCGGCGAAAAGGTGTTTGGTCTTGCCGCCAGCCATCTGGGGGATCCCGATCTCGAGAGCCTGCCCATCCCCTTCGCCTGCATCGCCACCGAGCTCGATACCGGCCGCGAGATCTGGCTGCAACAAGGCCCGCTGCGCCAGTCGGTGCGCGCCTCCTGCGGTATGCCGGGGATCCTAACCCCGACCCGGATCAACGACCGCTGGCTGGTCGATGGCGCCGTGGTCAATCCGGTGCCCATCTCGCTGGCCCGCGCCATGGGGGCCGAGGTGGTGATTGCGGTCAACCTCAACACCGATATGCACCAACCCTGGACCGACGAGCCGGATCAACCCGGCAGCGGCGGTCTGCTCAGCCAGTGGCTCAATCGCGGAGAATCCGCGCCAGCCACCCCGGGTCTGTGGAGCGTGATGAGTGGCTCCATCAACATCATGCAGGAGCGGATCACCCGCGCCCGGATGGCCGGTGACCCACCGGAGATCCAGCTCTGCCCGCGCCTTGGCAGCTTCTCCATCATGGATTTTCATCGCGCCAGCGATGCCATCAACGAGGGGGAAGCCTGTGTCGAGCGCAACCTCGATCAGCTCAAGGATGAACTGGGCCGCCTCGGGTTGCTGGGCAATTAGTTGTCGACATGCTGCGGTTTACAAATGAAAAAAAGCGCCATTCGGCGCTTTTTTTTTCAACTCACTTACCCGGTCACTCCTTACGGTAGAAGAGCAACCCGAGCAGAATCACCCCCACAGAGACCAGCAGATAGAGTCCCAGACTGGGATTGGTGATACCGCCATACAGAATGATGAGTGCCCCCAAAGTGGCGCAGGTCGGGATCACAAACCGCTTTATCCAGCCCAACTCGGTAAAGGTGCGCATGTACCAGACATAGAGGAACAGATAGAGGCCATAAATCAGCACGATCGGCATCTCGTCCAGAGCGATGTAACGACCGAATGTCTCGTTGATGCTGCAGTACCACAGCACTGAGTAGATCACCGACAACAACGCTGCCGCGAGGGCCGAGTTGATTGGCATGTGGTGATGCGGTTCGATACGGCTCATCCACTTGGGGGCTGGCCCCTGATTGCGGATCGCCAGCGAGTAGGGAATGCGCATGGTCGCCAACACCAGACCATTGAGGGTGCCGAGGCAGGAGATAATCACGAACACGGTCAAAATGGTCGAGGCAGTCCCGCCAAACAGGCTGGTTGTCGCGAGATTTACCGCGTTATCCCCTTGCACCACTATCTCGTCCGTCGGCAAGACGCTGGCGATCCCCAGAAAATAGGTGACATAGACCACAAAGACTATCAGGGTGCCAATCACCAGTGCTCTGGGCAGATTCTTCTTGGAATCGCGAATTTCGCTGTTGATGGTCACAGCGGCAATCCATCCCTCATAAGCGAAGGCGGTGGCAACCACGGCCGTGGCCAGCGTGCCTCCGGTGCTTCCAATCCCATCCATTGCCTGCACAAAGTTGGTCACGGTGACACCATTGAGCAACCCTGAAATGGTGCCCACAATGGCAACCAGGATCAGCGGGATCAACTTGATCAGGGTAGAACCCACTTGCAGCTTGCCCGCCAGAACCGGGGTATAGAAGTTAATCAGGTAGGTGACCGTCATATAGACAGCCGCCAGTATCCAGGTCGCACCAGAGTTGGTCGGATTATCACTGCCGAGCAAGATCATGGTGTACAGAGCGGCGACCCAGGCAAGAATGGCGGAAAGAGGGGCGTAATAGAGTACGCCTTTGAACCACCCCACCAGATAACCAAACATTTTGCCGTATGCCGCTTCGGCATAATCGACGATACCGTTGGACTTTTCGATCCGCTGGGCAAACTCGGCAAACACCAGCGCGCCGAAGATCATCGAAAATGCCCCCAGCGCCCATGCCAGCAGCGCAATGGCCAGATTACCGCCAGTCAGACGCAGTACATCATCGGCCTTGAAGAAGACACCGGAGCCGATCACCACGCCGACCACCATCGCAATGGCAGTCATCAGGCCATAGCGTTTATCCAACTCATTACTGCTCATACCCATACTCCATACGATTGCTCATATCATCCTGAATGTAATAGTGTTCCGGTGGCCAGATACCACCAGGGCCCACTTTTCGGGGCCGCTTATTCTCGTTGGCCTGCATGGACAATTCAAAGCGTGTTAGATCAAAATATCGATCGGCAACCCAAAAAAATACCGCCCGAAGGCGGCATTTCTATTCACATCGATGATCACGCCTTGGCGAGGTCATCCGGGCCAATCTGGCCGATTTCGGCGACTTTCTTGTCTGCCAGCAGCCAGAGGGTGAACTTGTGCAGATCCGGGTGGTGCGCCAGGGCAACCAGGAAGGCGCCCCCAACTTCACGGTAACCCAGCTCGTAGTTTTTCAGCGTGGTGGGAGGAACACCCAGCAAATCTGCAAACTTCGGACGGCTCAAACCGACCGCTTCACGGATCTGACGGATCTTCTTGCCAACAGTGACGATATTTGAATTCATAATGTTCCATACTCCGTTTGGCGGATTTACTCCGCCTTTTATTTTTCGCGACGACTCGTAGTCAAGTGTATCAGTTTTGTTCGGACTCGTTATGGTCGAGCCTCTATCTTTATGAGCGCCTTTCGGCGACAACCCTTATCTTCAACGGGGGATGGTAATCGCTCAGCTGTCTCAGGTAAACAGTCTCGAAAAGAAACCTTTATTGTTGCCACCAGAATAACTCGTATAATCCGCCAGCTACCCATTAAGAGGAATAAGTATGGCGTTTCCCGGCATTATCTCTCGCCTGCACCCGGTTTCTGACCCGGCCCAATTGCAACAACAGCTCAGTCAAGGTGCACAATATCGTGCCGAAGCATTCTGGCTTCCGGCCTTGATGTCCAGCCACGCCAGCGAGTTGCTGGCCGCCCTGCCGGAGAGCTGCAGCCTGTTTCTTGAACAGGCATGCCCGGACCTGGCCTTGCGCAGCCACGACGGCACCCTGCATAACAATGAGCAGCTCGTCACGGTAAATGGTCAGGCGATTGCGCTGGCAACCACCCAAGGTGATGGTGGTCTGGTGCCCGAATCGGGCATGTGCGAGATGGCCGACTGGCTGGAGGCGGGACACCGTCATTTCATCTGTTCAGCTGCGGTTCAGCCTGTGGCTCGCGCCATCCTCAACATCTGGCCCCTTGACCCCTATCTGGCCCGACATTTCTTGATGACATTTACCCCCTTGCTGCAGAGCGCAACCCAGGCAGATTACCTTGCGGTCTTTGCCGCCAGAGCGAATCCTGCCAACCCGCATAGCGACTGGGTTCAGGCCTATATGAAGCTGGAAAAGAAACTGCACAGGGCCTATCTGGATCACTAATTAATCTGGATAAACAGCCAGTTAAGGGCACGACACAATTTGCCACAAGGCTCATTTGTGAGCTTGATCATGTTTTAAAATCGGCATAGAGTGCGCCTCGTCATCGGAATGACATCAGTTGCCTGGCAGTGGTTTCTCACGCATTGCGTGCCATGCCAGCGCACTCGACACACCAGGAGAGTGTGCAACCCGGTTATACCGGGTCATCTGCCAGACTCGACGCCAGCCGTACGGCGGAGCCTGCAGCTTACATAAATTACAAAGTGTGAAGCACGTGAATAACGTGCGATCTCAACGAGGATTTTTTTATGATGAAAATGGCTCCTTCCATGATCGCCATCGCCATGGCTGCTCTGGGTGCTACCGCTGCTCACGCCGCTGACGACATCTACTTCGGTGCCGGTGTCGGTGCTACTCACTTCAACGGCCTGAACAAGCTGGAAAGCACCAATGTAGGCCAGGAAGACGCGGCTGCCGCCAACGCCTTCATGGGTTACAACTTCACCGAGAACTTCGGTACCGAACTGGGCTACCAGTACACCGGTCGTGGCAACACCGACGGCAACCGTTACGAGAGCCAGGGCGCCACCCTGTCCGGTATCGCCCGTATGCCGGTTGGCAACGACTTCTCCCTGTTCGCTGAAGGCGGCGCCTACTGGGGTCACACCGATGGTCTGGGTACCAGCGACACTAAAGTTTCCCCGCTGGCTGGCGCCGGTGTGACCTACAAGGTAAATGACGCGCTGGATCTGCAAGCTCGTTACCGCTACATGTGGGACGTGGCTGACCTGCACGCCAACGGTGAGCGTTACAAGGCCAACCAGAGCATCGCTACTCTGGAAGCGGTATACCACCCGTTCCGCACTTCCTACGTAGCTCCGGTAGCTGCCCCGGTTGTTGAAGAAGCACCGGCTCCTGCTCCGCAAGTTGTAGAGAAGAACTTCGCACTGAACTCAGACGTGCTGTTTGCCTTTGGCAAAGAGACTCTGAAGCCGGAAGGCGTTGCAGCCCTGAATGCGCTGTACCAGCAGATCGTTGAGTTCCAGCCGAAAGATGGCAACGCTGTTGTTGTTGGTTACACCGACCGTATCGGTTCCGACGCGTACAACCAGAAGCTGTCTGAAGCCCGTGCCCGTACCGTTGCCAACTTCCTGGTGAGCAAAGGTATGGCTGCCAGCAAGGTTGCCATCGAAGGTCGTGGCGAAGCCAACCCGGTTACCGGCACCAAGTGCAACGGCGTAACCGCTAAAGCTCAGCTGATCTCCTGCCTGGCTCCGGATCGTCGCGTAGAAGTTCGCGTATCTGGCGTACAAGAAGTTCAGCAATAATCTGACCTCGTTTAAATAATGCAAAAGAAAGGGATGCTGCGGCATCCCTTTTTGTTTGCCTCATTCTCGCTTGCATCATCCCTCACTCCCGCCTCCCTACCCTTGCCTGCCCCGCCCCGAAAGCATAAAGTAGTTGCGCCTGTAAGGTATTGGATAAGCACTAAAAAGCGCTTCTTGTCCGGTCTGTTGTCCATGACGCCACTGCCTCATGAGTGTCCATAAGCCTTCGCTATCCACTTTGCTGGCGGTTTTTTCGCAGCAATAAAAACAAGTGCATTGCCCGACATGGGCTAACACAACGAGGATAAACCGATGAAACTCAAAATGGCTCCTACCCTGATTGCACTGGCGCTCGCCGCCGCAGGAACCACGGCTCAGGCCGCCGATAACTGGTATACCGGTGTCGGTGCCGGTTGGGCTTATGCTCACAACCTGGATGACTTCGGGACAGACACTGACAAGGATGCCACCGCGCTCAATCTGTTCGGCGGCTACAACTTCAACGACTACTACTCGGCAGAACTGGGATACCTCTACGCAGGTAAAGCGGGCGTTGACGGTGCCGATTTCAAAACCCAGGGTGCAACCCTCTCCGGTATCGCCCGCCTGCCACTGGGTGACATCTTCTCGGTGTTTGCCGAAGGTGGTGCCTACTTCAACCACGTCAACGGCAATGGCAACAGCGACAACGGCACTGCGCCGCTGGCGGGTCTGGGCCTGACTGCCAAGCTCTCCGACCTTATCGATGTGCAAGCCCGCTACCGCTACATGTGGAGTCTGGGTGACGAGCAGAAGACCTGGGAGAGCGACATGAGCGTCGCAACCCTGGAGCTGGTGATGCACCCGAACCGCACCACTTACGTGGCCCCCGCTCCGGCACCAGCACCCGAGCCAACCCCAGAGCCTGTGGTGGTTGACAAGAACTTCGCCCTGAGCTCTGACGTGCTGTTTGCCTTTGGCAAATCCACCCTCAAGCCAGAAGGTGTCGCAGCGCTCAACACCCTGTATCAGCAGATCGTCGACGTACAGCCAAAAGATGGCAGTGCCGTGGTCGTCGGTTACACCGACCGTATCGGCACTGACGCCTACAACCAGAAACTCTCCGAAGCACGCGCCCGTACCGTAGCCGACTTCCTGGTTGGCAAGGGCCTGCCGGCTGGCAAAGTTGCCATCGAAGGCCGCGGTGAAGCCAATCCGGTCACAGGCACCCAGTGCAACAGCGTCAAGGGCAAGGCTCAGCTGATCTCCTGCCTGGCGCCGGATCGCCGCGTTGAAGTGCGCGTCACCGGTGTGCAACAAGTCACACAATAATCCTGATCACCTGGATAAGCAGGAGGCCATATGGCCTCCTTTTTATTGTCTTCCATGCCGCCCACCTCAGGCTATCTTTCCTCTTCCCGCATGGTTTCAGTGACATAGGTTCACTTATTGCCGCAATCCACACCTCTTGAGTGGTTAAAAACAACCCGTCACCTATACATAAGTGTGGGGTTTGACCAACAAGCAGCCCCACTAAACCACACATCGACGAGGATACGCGATGAACATAAGATTAAAACCTGTGTGGATTGCACTGGCATTGGCGAGCACAGGCGCACAAGCGGTACCGGTCCATGACTGGTATGCCGGGATAGGCGGTGGCTGGGCGATAGCCCACGATCTGAATGATTTCAGCCAGGATGTCAGCAAGGATGCGACTGCGCTCTCCCTGTTTGGCGGCTACAACTTCACGGAGAACCTGGGCGCCGAAATTGGTTACCTCTCCACAGGTGACTGGGATATCAGCGGCCATGACTTCAACAGCAAGGGAGCTACCCTGTCTGTGATTGGTCGTTTGCCGCTCAGCGAGATGTTCTCGGTGTTTGCCGAGGGTGGTGGCTATATCTATCACGTTGAATCGATCAATGGCGGGGACGACAACCTGGCACCGCTGGCAGGCCTGGGAGTGACGGCCCGGCTCCATGACTGGGTCGATCTCCAGGCCAGGTATCGTTATCTGGTAAGGGTCGGCGATGATCCTGACAATGACAAGGCAAACAGCGGCACCCAGCGCTGGGTCAGCGACATCAGCACAGCAACCCTGGAAGTAGTGATCCATCCCAATCGCAGCCAGCCGACAGAGCCGGCTCCCACGCCCGCACCGGTCGTGGTCCCCCCGCCACCGGCCGAACCGGAGATGGTAGATCAGACCTTCAACCTCAGTTCCGATGTGTTGTTCGCCTTTGGCAAAGCGGACCTCAAACCGGAGGGGATAAGCGCGCTGGACGCTCTCTACCAGCAGATCGTCGATGTACAACCCAAGGATGGCAGTGCCGTCGTGATGGGATATACCGACCGTATCGGCTCGGATGCCAGCAATCAGAGGTTGTCAGAAGCTCGGGCCCAAACCGTTGCCGACTTTCTGATCAACAAAGGGCTGCCTGCCGACAAGGTAAGCATTCAGGGCAATGGCGAGAGCAATCCGGTCACCGGCAACCAGTGTGACGACATCAAAGCCAGAACCGCCCTCATAGACTGCCTTGGGCCGGATCGCCGGGTCGAGGTGCGCGTCACCGGCGTACAGGGCGCCAGCGAGTAGTTGATCTTGAGGCGATAACCATGTCAGACGTGCAGTAAAAAGGGATGCTTTCGCATCCCTTTTGCTTTGCCGTGGCATTCCCTTCTCCCCAATCAGAAGGAGGTGCGGCGGTAGCGGCGATACTCCGGATGCCAGAAGTTGGCTTCGATGGCCTGATCGATCACCTCGTCCGGGGTCTGCACCGCCTTGCCCTGCAGCATGGCGGTCTTGGCCACCATCTTGGCGATGTAGCGGGAGACCTGATGGATATCCGCCAGGTCCGGCAGCAGGGAGCCCTCCTCCCCTTTCACCAGCGGCGAGCACTCCGCCAGCGCGCGGCTGGCCGACATCAACATGGCGTCAGTCACCCGGGTGGCGCCGGAGGCGATGACGCCAAGGCCGATCCCCGGGAAGATGAAGGAGTTGTTGCACTGGGCGATGACGTAGCGCTTGCCCTTGTACTCCACCGGTGCAAACGGACTGCCGGTTGCCACCAGCGCCTGACCGTCGGTCCAGCGGATGAGGTCTGCCGGCGTCGCCTCGACCCGGGAGGTGGGGTTGGAGAGCGGGAAGATGATGGGACGGGCACAGTGCTTGTGCATGGTCTTGACCACCTCTTCGGTAAACAGCCCAGGCTGGCCGGATACCCCGATCAGGATGTCCGGGCGACCGTGCTCCATCACCTCCAGCAGGGAGATATTGTCCCCCACTGGCCAGTCTTTGATCCGCTCCACCGGCTGGGAGAGACGGCGCTGGAAGTCGAGCTGGTTGGGGATCTTGTCGGTGATAAGACCAAAGCGGTCCACCATAAAGACCCGGCTGCGGGCCTGCGCATCGGTCAGCCCTTCGGCCTTCATCTGCGCCACGATCTGCTCGGCGATGCCGCAACCAGCGCTGCCCGCACCGAGGAAGGCAACCCGCTTCTCGGAGAGCTTGGCACCGGAGGCCTTGCAGGCGGCGATCAGGCTGCCCAGCGTCACAGCCGCGGTACCCTGAATATCGTCGTTGAAGCAGCAGAGCTCGTTCTTGTAGCGGTTGAGCAGCGGCATGGCGTTGTTCTGGGCGAAATCCTCGAACTGCAGCAGAATATCGGGCCAGCGGCGCTTGACCGCCTGAATGAAGGCATCGACAAACTCGGCGTACTCATCCCCCGAGATACGCGGATTGCGCCACCCCATATAGAAGGGGTCATTGAGCAGTTGCTGGTTGTTGGTGCCCACATCCAGCACCACCGGCAGGCAGTAGGCAGGCGAGATGCCGCCACAGGCGGTGTAAAGCGACAGCTTGCCGATGGGAATGCCCATGCCGCCGATCCCCTGATCACCCAGACCCAGGATCCGCTCGCCATCGGTCACCACGATCACCTTGACGTTCTGCTTGGTGGCGTTTTGCAGCATGTCATCGATCCTGTCCTTGTCCGGATAGGAGATAAACAGGCCACGGGCGCGGCGATAGATGTTGGAAAACTCCTCGCACGCCTTGCCCACCGTCGGGGTGTAGATGATGGGCAGCATCTCGGTCAGGTGGTTGTGCAGCAGACGGTAGAAGAGCGTCTCGTTGGTATCCTGGATGTTGCGCAGATAGATGTGCTTATCCATGTCGTTGCCAAACGCCATAAACTGGCGATAGGCGCGCTCGGCCTGCTCTTCGATGGTCTCGATATTCTGGGGCAACAGACCTTCGAGGTTGAAGTTGCTGCGCTCTTCGCTGGTGAAGGCGCTGCCCTTGTTGAGCAAGGGGGTCTCCAGCAGGGCGGGACCGGCGTAGGGAATGTAGAGAGGACGTTTCTGGTTATTATCTTCAAACATGGATCTTGGTACCTAAACGGTTAGCTAGACGCAGGGACCCGCCGATCCTAGGGGCTTGTCTCATTAATTTCAAAGAGTTTGCACATCCGTTGCAAAAGGTTTGCGACCCAGTCGACGAAAGGCGCCGGGGGTCTGACCAGTCAGACGACGAAAGCGGTTGGCAAAGTTGGCCCCATCGCTGTAACCGACCCGGGCCGCCAGCTCGCCAAGTGGCCAGTTGGTATAGAGCAGCAGCTGGCGCGCCTTGTTCATTCTGAGCTCGGTCACCCTCGCCATCGGCCCCATACCAAACGCTTGCTGACAGAGCCGGTGCAGATGGGGAACGGAGCAGGCCATCTGTCGGGCCAGCAGGGCGACACTCCAGGGTTCGTCCAGGCGCGCCTCCACCCGGCGAAACAGTGCCTGCAACCTGAGTTCAGGGGTACCGCGCACCTCCCCTTGCAGGGTCCGCTCCAGCAGCGCCAGCAACAGGCTGAGCAGTTGAGGTTGCAGCGAAGAGCGAACCCCCTCCCCCTGCATCAGGCTGAGCAGATGGTAGAGCTGATCGCCGCCATCCCCTTGCCAGATACGGTGACCAAGGCGATGCAGGTGCTGCCAGCGTGGCACGTCATCGAGCAAAATCCAGCTGATCTGCCAGCTTTCGCCAATCAGTTTGAGACCACCGGGTACGGCGGCGGGCAGGAAAATCAGCGATCCGGCCGGAATGGCTTGCTCCCCCTCGTCGGTGAGCAGCGCGCCACCCTCATCGTGACTCACCATCAGGATGTGAAACTCGGGGCGATTGCGACGGATGAGGTAGTGATCACGCACCCGGGAGAGGCCGGTCAGGAAGATCCCCGCCTCGCCGAGCAGGGGCAGCCCTTCACGTCCCAGCATCTGCTCTTCACAGGCTGGCGCTATCTCCAGACACTCGCTGGCAAATGGCATAACACCTCAACAGGATAGTTTTACACAAGAAAACCGAGAGCTACTCACAGTGAGAAGAGCCTCGTCAGCCCCTATCATACCCCTGACAAACCTTGCTTTTCTCATACCCGGTTAACAACTATGAATTATTGGCAAGCGATTTTAAAACAAACCACCGATCGCGAGTTCATGACCCGATTGTGGCGGCTGGCCCTGCCTGTCTCGCTGCAATCCATGATGTTCTCCCTGCTCGGCCTCATCGATATCATGATGGTGAGCCAGCTTGGCACCACGGCTGTGGCGGCGGTCGGCTTGGGTAACCGGGTCTTCTTCTTCAATCTGCTGGTGATAGCGGGCCTCGCGGGCGGGGTCTCGGTATTGGCAGCACAATACTTCGGGCGCGGTGAGATGGCCGGGGTGCGCCGCTCCCTGGCGCTGGCCATAGTGGGCGCCCTGCTGGTCACCCTGCCCTTTGCCTTCATCTATGTGTTATCACCGGGCAGCGTACTGGGTTTTGCCAGTCAGGATCCGGCACTGCGCGAGCTGGCGGATCAATTCTTGATGATCACCGGCGCCACCATCCTCTGTACCGCCATCGTGGTGCCGCTGGAGTCAGCCCTGCGCTCGGTCGGCAATGCCGCCGCGCCGACCCGCATCGGCATTATCGCCATCATCGCCAACGTCATCCTCAACTACGCCCTCATCTTCGGTCACTTCGGCTTCGAGGCGATGGGGGTGGCCGGTTCGGCCTGGGGCACCACCATTTCACGGCTGCTGCAGACAGCCCTGCTGCTGCTCTACGTAAAGCGTTATGAAGCGCGCCTGATCCCGCGTGCACCAGACTGGCTGGCCGCCTTCAAACGCAAGGAGGTGGTGCGCTTTACCCTGATCGCCCTGCCGCTGCTGTTCCATGACGGCCTCTGGGCCTTCGGCATGCTGATTTACGGCTTTCTCTATGCCCATCTTGGCACCGATTCGCTGGCCATCATGACCACCCTCGGCACCCTGGAGAGCATCCTTATCTCCCTCTTCTTCGGACTGGCGGTGGCCTGCTCCACCCTGCTCGGCCACCGGCTCGGGGCCGAGGAGTACGAGATTGCCTGGCAGCACTCCCAGCTGTTCCTGCTGCTGGCACCGATTGGCGCGCTACTGGTGGGGATCATCGTCTGGCTGCTGCAAGCCAACCTGCTGCAGTGGGTCGGCAACCTGCCCCCCGAGCTGATGACGGAAGCGGGACAGGTGCTCGGCATCATGTGCCTCGGGATGCTGCTCAAGGTGTTCAACATGGTGGGGATCATCGGGGTGCTGCGCTCTGGCGGCGATGTGAACTACAGCATCTTCATCGATATTGTCGGCATGTGGTGCATCGGCATCCCGCTCGCCTGGGTGGCGGTCACTCTGCTCGGCTGGCCCCTCTCCTGGGTGGTGGCGGTGGTCTTGCTGGAGGAGCTCAGCAAAGTGTTGCTGGTGCAGCGCCGTATTCGCCAACGCTGCTGGTTGAAGAATCTGGTGATCGGATAAACAGCCACAAATCGGGGTCATATCAATGACAGAAAAACCCTGTTTGCAGTATGCTGGGCGCCTCTTCAATCAGAGGCAGGGATCCACGATTTCCCTGTCCAGTAGTCGTTTAAGGAGACGAGCATGCAACCACAGAAAGAGCTGATCACCGAGACGGCCCTGCTTGAGATGGCCAACAAGATCATCAAAGAGCATGAAGACTTCATCCACGGTATGCGCGCCGATTCGGTGGAGCAGAAGGGGGATATTCTGGTGTTCAAGGGGGAGTATTTCCTGGCCGAAGACGGCACCCCGACCGGCAAGACCATGGCAGTGTTCAACATGTTCAAGCTGCTGGCCCAGCAACTCTCCGGCAAATACAAGCTGAGCTGATTTCGTCAGCACCTTGCCAACAAGATGCCGCCCTCAGGCGGCATCTGTTTTTCCACTGTTCTGCCCCTCGACCACCACGCAGTTGCGCCCCGCCATCTTGGCCTGATAGAGACACTCGTCGGCGCGGTTGATCAGAATATCGATGGTATCGTCGGCACGAGCCATGGCAATCCCTATACTCACCGTCACCTCCAGCAACTCGTCCGAGGTGGGGCTCTTTACCAGCCGCGCCTCGACTGCAATACGCAGCCGCTCGGCCATTCTGGTCGCCTGTACCGGATCGGCGTGGTTGTGCATCAAGATGGCAAACTCCTCGCCGCCGTAGCGCCCCAGCACCATATCAGGTTCCAGCTGCTCGCCCAGGGTGGTGGCCACCTCCTTGAGCACCGCATCCCCTGCCAGATGACCGTAGATATCGTTGATCCGCTTGAAGCGATCGAGATCCAGCAGCATTACCGCAAAGGGCTTCTTCTTGGTCTGCAGTCGGACTCTCGCCTGTTCCAGCTGCTTCATCAGCAGGCGGCGGTTCATCATGCCGGTCAGCTCGTCGGTGGTGGACTCCCGATAGAGCCGCAGCAGCATATTGAGCTGACCACACTGCACCCAGCAGCTGGCCATGGTAAACATGCCGAGCACCCACACCTGATTCAGGGTGGCCTGACTCCAGATGCTCTGGCCCAC
Source organism: Aeromonas sp. 600948 (assembly GCF_049174875.1). NCBI lineage: Bacteria > Pseudomonadati > Pseudomonadota > Gammaproteobacteria > Aeromonadales > Aeromonadaceae > Aeromonas > Aeromonas sp. 600948. Next base: position 52,888 of record NZ_JAAKTY010000011.1, on the reverse strand, counting down.
CAGCAGCCAGTGGCCCAGCAGCATGGTCACCAGTACCACACCAGCCAGTTGCAAGCCGAGGGAGAGGGGGATGGGGAAGATGGCAAACAGGGTGATCAGCAGATAGGGAAAGGCCGCATAACCCGCCTGCAACTCCTGTCCGGCGCCAAAGCTGTTCAGGCAGAAGAGGGAGAAGAGCATCATCACGGCCATCAGGTAGCCAAGGGCCAGCTTCATCCGTTCCCGCTTGAAGTGGATGAGGTACGAGAGCGGAATAAGTGGCGAGAGCGCCAGGGTGCAGAAGATCCTGGCCTGAAACAGCTGCTCGAAATGAACGGCGGGCAAAGTCAGCCAATCCACCACGGCCCAGGCGGGCAAACCAATCATCAGCAGGCAGGTGAGCAGGCGCAGACGCACCGTCATAAACCCCATACGAGTACGGGTAAAGTCTTCGGAGTGAGCCCTGGCACTCCAGAACTCTGACAACTTGAGCATCCATCGCCTCCACTTCAAGGTCGAGTGGCTCATTCTACACCTACAAAGTGGTAAAAATGTCATTAGCGGGGGGAATAAAAAGGAGAGGTCGATCACACAAACCGACAGATGATAATCGCAGTACGCAAACGTTTCAACCCATCAAAAAATAAACCTTTTTTGCATAATTAGCGCTGGTCAGCCTCATTTCAATCACTACAATAGCGCCCAATTTTCTCCCCCTCCCCACACAATTCGAGGTACTTATGGAACAGGCTGCTGTCACACGCGCCAATCGAGAGGCACATCCACCCAGGCGAGCCCATAGCGAACTGGTCTATGGCATAGAGGATGTCCCGCCTCTGCCCCAGACGCTGTTCGCCGCCTTGCAGCATATGCTCGCCATGTTTGTCGCCATCATTACCCCGCCCCTGATTATCGCCAATGCCCTCGGCCTCCCTGCCGCCGACACCCGTTATATCGTCTCCATGTCGCTGGTCATGTCCGGCATCGCCTCCTTCATTCAAACCCGCCGCTTCGGCCCCATCGGTTCCGGCCTGCTCTCGGTACAGGGCACCAGCTTCAACTTCCTCGGCCCCATCATCGCCTCAGGTCTCGCCCTCAAACAGGCCGCCATGCCCACCGAGGATCTGTTGGGCACATTGTTTGGCACCATGATGGTTGCCGCACTCACTATCGTGGTGATGAGCCGCTTCCTCCATCTGGTGAAACGGATCATCACCCCGCTGGTGACCGGCATAGTGGTGCTGCTGATCGGCCTGACCCTGATCAAGGTAGGTCTCATCAGCATGGGCGGCGGCTATGCAGCCCTCTCTGATGGCAGCTTCGCCAGTCACACCAACCTCTTCCTCTCCCTGCTGGTGCTCGGCCTTATCGTGTTGCTGCAACGCAGTCGCAACCCCTGGTTGCGCCTCTCCGCCATCATGATCGCCATGCTGGCGGGCTATGCCGTGGCGCTGTTGCTGGGCAAAGTGAGCGCCCCCACCTTCGACGGCCCGCTGGTGATGGTGCCCATTCCGCTCCACTACGGTCTCGGCTTTGACTGGCAGTTGTTCGTGCCGCTCGCCATCATCTTCGTGGTGACGGCGCTCGAAGCGATCGGCGACATGACCGCCACCTCGGATATCTCCGGCGAGCCACTGGAAGGGCCTGTCTATATGGAGCGGATCAAAGGCGGCGTGCTGGCTGATGGTGCCAACTCCATGCTGGCGGCGGTGTTCTCCACCTTCCCCATGTCCACCTTCGCCCAGAATAACGGCGTTATTCAGCTGACCGGCGTCGCCAGCCGCCATGTCGGGCTCTTTATCGCCGCCATGCTTGCGCTGCTTGGCCTGTTCCCGGCGGTCGCGAGTCTGGTGCAACAGATCCCCGAGCCCGTGCTGGGCGGAGCGACCATCGTCATGTTTGGCACCATCGCCGCCGCTGGCGTGCGCATCATTGCCCGCGAGGAGCTGGATCGCCGCGCCCTGATGATCCTGGCAGTGTCGCTGGCCATGGGGCTGGGAGTCGCGCAGGTGCCGGAAGTGCTGCAACACCTCCCGGAGCTGGCCAAGAGCGTACTCTCCTACGGCGTCGCCACCGGTGGCATTACCGCCATCGTGCTCAACCTGCTGCTGCCCAAGCGCGAAGCGCGCCACTCCTGAGACACCGTCTACCGATAGCAAAGAGCCCCGCACTGCGGGGCTTTACCTTGCCAGTCGCCACGGGTAGTGTGCTGGGCAGCCTTTTTTGAGGATGCCGCCATGCCCTATCGCCTGCTCTCCCCCCTTCCCGATACCGCTTCACCCGCACAGATACTGGCGCAAGAGCAGCGCTGGCTGCGCGACTGTGCCCACGACGGCCAGCCCCGCGCTCACCTCTGGCAGGCGCCCCAATGCCTGATTGTCACTCGCAAAGATACCCGCCTCCCCCATTACGAAGCCGCCTGCCAGCAACTTGCAGCTGAAGGTTGGCCGGTACATGTGCGCGACAGCGGCGGTACCGCCGTGCCCCACGGGGCGGGGATCCTCAACCTATCCCTGCTGCTGCCCCGCACGACCACAGACCTCGCCCACTACTACCGGCTGCTGGGGACGCCGCTACTGACCCTGCTGGCAGAGTACGGCCTTGAGGGAAGCTATGACTTCGTGCCCGGCTCCTTTTGCGATGGTCAGTACAATCTGGTGATCGGGGGACGCAAGATCACCGGCACTGCCCAGCGCTGGCTGGCGCCGGGACAGGATCACCAGGGTGCCGTGCTGGCGCAAGCCATGCTGCTGGTGGCGGGTGATGTGGATGAGGGAACCAGGATGGCGAGCCGCTTCTACGAATTGGCGGGCGGCGAGCTGCGTTTTATGGCGGGAACCTCCACCACGCTGGCAAGCTGCATCGATTGGCGCGGTAGCGATCAGGCACTGGTAGAGAAAGTGCGAGCACGTCTGGATAGCCTGCTGAGCGAGGGGCTATCCCCCCCATCCTGACCTTATTCCGAAGGGAGAGGGAAAATCACCGTCCATAGACACTGCGCACAAAAAAAGCCACGACCGGAGTCGTGGCTTGTTCTTTTCAATGGGAACGCGAAACGGGCTGAGGCGTTCAGGCCGTCTGCGGCTCCGGCTCGGCTTCGCTATCCAGATCCCGGCTAAAGTAGGCGCGGGTCTCGGCGATCACCACATGGCGCAGGCCAATCAGGCCGATGAGGTTGGGCACCGCCATCAGGCCGTTAACGATATCGGCCAGCAGCCAAATCATGTCCAGATGGAGGAAAGCACCGCTCGCCACCAGCGCCAGATAGACCAGACGATAGGGCTTGATCGCCTTCACCCCGAACAGGTACTCGGTGCAGCGCTCGCCGTAGTAGTTCCAGCCAAGGATGGTGGTAAAGGCGAAGAACAGCAGCCCAATGCTCACCAGATACTGGCCGACATGAGCATCGAGCCCCTGGGCAAAGGCCAGACTGGTCATGGCCGCGCCGCTTGCATCGCCGCTCCACACGCCGGTCACCACCAGGGTCAGGCCGGTCATGGTGCAGATGATGATGGTGTCGATGAAGGTACCTGTCATGGAGACCAGCCCCTGCTCCACGCACGAATCGGTCTTGGCCGCCGCCGCCGCGATGGGCGCAGAGCCCAGTCCCGATTCGTTGGAAAAGACCCCGCGCGCCACCCCGGACTGAATGGCCAGCATTATGCTGGCACCGACGAAGCCGCCGGTCGCCGCATGGCCGGTGAAGGCACTCTCGATAACCAGCATGACGGCATCGGGCAAGGCGCTGGCGTTGTTCACCAGCACACCCAGACAGGCGACGATGTAGAAGATGGCCATGAAGGGCACCACCTTGCTCGACACGCTGGAGATGGATTTGATCCCTCCCAGGGTCACCAGCGCCACGATCAGGGTCAGCACCACGGCGGTCGCTTCACGGGGCACCGAGAAGGAGAGGCTCATGGCATCGGAGATGGCATTGACCTGCGGGAAGGTACCGATGCCGAAGAAGGCCACGCCGATACCGAACAGGGCAAACAGCTTGGCGAGCGGTTTGGAACCGAGCCCCTTCTCCAGATAGTACATGGGGCCGCCAGCCATCTGGCCGTTGGCATCCTGCTCGCGGTATTTGACCGCCAGCAGGCACTCGGCATACTTGGTAGCCATGCCGAACAGTGCCGCCATCCACATCCAGAACAGGGCACCGGGGCCGCCGAGCTTGATGGCGGTAGCCACCCCGACGATGTTACCGGTGCCAATGGTGGCAGAGAGGGCGGTACAGAGGGCGCCGAAGCTGGAGACATCCCCCTGCTTGCCCTGCCCCTGATCGCGGCCAAAGACCAGCCGCAGAGCGAGCGGCAAGCGCACGACCTGAAGCAGACCCAGACGCAGGGTGAGATAGATACCGGTCCCGACCAGCAGGATCAGCAGGGGCGGCCCCCAGATAAAACTATCGATGGCGGTTAACGCCGATTGAATTGATGACATGCATCCTCCTTAAGAAACATAAATTAAGGAGGAGAAGGATGATCTTCCCATAGGTGTCGCGATCGGCCAGAGGCGATCGGATGCGGGCCAAGCCCAGGTACAACCATCCCATCCCCTCTGTCCTTTTGCCTGAGAGTTTCCGGCGCCAGCCTGCCCTTGCGGGTAGTCATGGTGCCTTGCTCCTTCGGCGCCCGATTTAACGGGTCTCTCCAGAGTATCGTCCAGTAGCAGTCCACACCGGTTGCCCGGTACCTGAAAGATTCACTTCTTCGGTGGATGGTTGCCCATCGCTCTCCTGCTACCTTCATCCGAACTAGTTTGGATTAGGAAGTCGGCATGTTAATCCAAAAAATGTGAGCTGTCTCGCACTTGGCCGCCCCCATTTATATTTTTTTAGTGACCACCAGAATCGCAGCAAGAATGTTAAATGTTAGTTAACTATCAACAAGTTAGGCTTTCACGGATCAAATGTGGCCCAAACGGGAAAAATGGCGGATAGAGAACAGTGATCCCTCTCGTTTCGCCAAGAAAATCTTGCCGACATATCCAATCAAAATGCTTGCACACAGAATCAATAAGCCGATAATCCGCTGCATAACCAAGCACTTTGTTATCAATTTATGCACTGTGTTCGGTTGGTCCCACCGGACCGCTCGCCTGACCCGGCCGTCGCCGGTTCAATCGCATATGGCTTGGGCATATCACGCCCCCTAAGGATGACCAAAAGAGAATGAACGAGACCCTGGTTGCAAAAGATGTGGTCGCACAAGATTACCGTCAGCTGGTTGAACAATTCGGCTCCCCCCTGCTGCTGCTCGACAAGGCAGCCGTCCGCAAACAGTATCGGGCCCTGGCCGCCGCCCTGCCCGATGTACGATTGCACTATGCACTCAAACCCCTGCCCCATGAGGCGGTGGTCTCTGTCTTGAAGGAAGAGGGGGCCTGTTTCGATCTGGCCACCAATGGCGAAGTGGATCTGGTGCGCAGTCAGGGGGTTCGCCCGGGACGTTGCATTCATACCCATCCCATCAAGCGCGACAGCGATATCCGTTATGCGCTGGAGTTCGGCTGCACTGTGTTTGTCTACGACAACCCGCTGGAGCTGGAGAAGTTCATTCCCTACAAGGACGAAGTGAAACTGCTGCTGCGGGTCAGCTTCCCGAACCCCGAGACCAAGGTCGATCTCTCCAAGAAGTTCGGCTGCACTCCGGAGCAGGCGCTGCCGCTGCTGCAACTGGCCCACGCCAAGGGGATCAAGGTGATGGGGCTGTCGTTCCACGTCGGCTCGCAAGTGCCTCATGCCCGTCGCCATGTGCAGGCCATCGACGCCTGCCGCGAGATCATGGAGCAAGCCTGGGCGCTCGGGCTCAAGCCCTGGGTGCTGGATATCGGCGGCGGTTTCCCGGTCGATTATGAGGGGGGCGAGTTCGATATCGACGGCTTCTGCGCCCCGATCCGCGAAGCGCTGGCCAAGCTGCCCGCTACCGTGCAGAAGATTGCCGAACCGGGCCGCTTTATCAGTGCGCCGGCCATGACTTCGGTATCCAGCGTGATGGGCAAGGCCCACCGTGGCGACAAGATCTGGTACTACCTGGATGATGGCCTCTACGGCAGCTACAACGGCCAGCTCTATGACCACGTCACCTATCCGGTGAGCACGCCTTATGCCAGTGGCGAGCTGCATAACTCGGTACTCTCAGGCCCCACCTGCGACAGCGTGGACGTGATCCGCGATGGCATCATGCTGCCCGATCTGGCTATCGGCGAACTGGTGGTTGGCAAGGTGATGGGCGCCTATACATGGGCCTCCGCCTCCACCTTCAACTTCTTCCCCAAGGCGAGCATCCTCATTCTGGACAGCAGTCAGAAGGGGCAGAAACTGGTGGCCGTCGCTTAAGACCGACACCCGAATGCAAAGAGGGGAAGCCAGGCTTCCCCTCTTTCGTTTTATCTTGCCAGATCTGGCTAGACGAACTGACTGGTCAGCAGCCAGCCGGTGTAGGCGACGAAGCAGGTGAGCAGCACGCCCCCCTCCAACCGGTTGATACGGCCCTGCCCCTTGCGGCCCAGACACATCACCAGCAGCAGCAGGGTCAACCCCATCATGATGCTCCAGTCGCGGGAGAGCACTTCCGGCGCCACATCCAACGGATGAATACCCGCCGCGATCCCCACCACCGCCAGGGTGTTGAACAGGTTGGAGCCCAGCACGTTGCCAAGGGCCAGATCATGCTCGTTCTTGCGAATGGCGATGAGAGACGAAGCCAGCTCCGGCAGGGAGGTTCCTATCGCGACTATGGTGAGACCAATCACCAAATCGCTGATACCAAGCGCCTGAGCGATGGTCACCGCCCCCCAGACCAACAGGCGGGAAGCGCCGATCAGCAGCACCAGCCCGACCACCAACCAGAAAACGGCGCTCTTGAGGGACATCCCCTCGCTCTCGATATCCTCGGCGGTCTCGGTATCCAGCGCATCTCCCTTGCCATTCATGCCAGCCCAGATGGACCAGCCCATCAGGGCAACGAAGACGGCCCCCAGAATGACCGCATCCATCCGGCCCAGATGACCATCAATCAGCAGGGCACCTGAGAGCAGGGTAATACCGAGCAGGATGGGGATCTCCTTGCGCACTACCTGAGAGGCCACCGCGATAGGGCTGATCAGTGCCGTCAGACCCAGGATCAGCGCGATATTGGTGATGTTGGAGCCATAGGCATTACCAAGCGCCAACCCGGGATTGCCCTGGGACGCCGCCAGCGCCGAGACCACCATCTCCGGGGCCGAGGTACCAAAACCGATGATCACCATGCCGATCAGCAGCGGCGGCATCCCCGCATAACGGGCGGTCGCCGCAGCACCATCCACAAACTTGTCAGCACTCCAGACCAGCAGCGCCAGTCCGGCAATCAGGGCAACAACAGCCAGGGTCATAACATCTCCATCCCATCGCCAGTAAGCAACAGAGTCAGGACAAGCTCCTGACCCGATTCAAAAGTGGCGCCAGTGTAACGAGCCAGCCTCCCATTTCAAGGGGAAATCAAACTGCGATTAACATTTCACAGCACAGCCAGCAGACTCGCGGCATCGGAGACCTCAAACTTGCCAGGCGCCTCCACAAACAGCTGCTCGACCACGCCATCGTTGGCGATCAACGCAAAGCGCTGGGCGCGGATACCTCCAAAGGCGCCGGTATCCTTGGCCAGACCCAGCGCCCGGGTCCAGCTGCCGTCGCCATCCGCCAGCATGGTGATCGCCTCGGCATTCTGGGCCGTCTGCCAGGCCCGCATCACGAAAGCATCGTTGACCGACAGACAGCAGATGGCATCCACCCCTTTGGCCATAAACTGATCGGCCAGCACCACATAACCGGGCAGGTGGGCATTGGAGCAGGTGGGAGTAAAAGCACCGGGTACCGCAAACAGCACTACTTTTTTACCGGCGAACAGCGTCTGGCTATCCCGCAGCTGCTTGCCCTCGGCGGTGATAAAGGTAAATTCGCCCGAAGGCAGAGTCTGACCCATCGCAATCATTGTGCTCGTCCTTAAGTGGAGGGAGGAGGCCCCAGTCTACCCCACTGCCGAGCTGTGACACAGACCTCCCTTTGCTTGGATCATTTGAACTAACCTTGAGCAGGATCAGCCGACCAAGGAGGCCTCATGCAGCACTATTACGATGGACTGGAAATTCGCCCCCCCGCCTTGCGCGAACAACAGCAGCTGGAGCAGCTCAATCATCAGCTTACCCATGTCAGTCAATATTGCGCCGGTTACTCCAGCGTCTATCGCCAGTGCCGCCTCGAGGATCTGGCAGAGCTGGCCACCCTGCCACTGCTCGACAGCAAAGAGCTGTTTGCCGCCCAGCAGGCTCACCCTCCGTTCGCCGGACTCACCGGCCGCCCCGCCAGTCAGGCGTTGCGGGTCTTCTCCTGTCCGGGCCAGCTGGCCATCCCCGAGTATGCAGGAGCAGACTGGTGGGGGGCCGCTCGAGCACTGTTTGCCGCCGGCTTCAAGCCAGGTGAGGTAATACTCAATGGCCACGACTATCATGCCGGCCCCACCGCCTTTATTTTCGATAACGGCGCCCGCCAGCTGGGCGCCCCCGTGGTGCCCTGCGGGCCCCACGATACCCAGCGCCAGCTGGAGGCGCTGCTGCGCTATCAACCCACCGGCTACGTCGGTCCGCTGGTGACCCTGCTCGATCTGCTGGAAGCGGCCGAAGCGGCCGACATCCCGACCGACTCGCTGCGCCGCGCACTGCTGTGTGAAGCCACTCACCCGGAAACCACGCCGCTGCGCGCCATTCACGGCATTGCGGCCCTCAACTGTCTGGTGTGGCAGGATGTGGGGGTAGTGGCTTACGAGAGCCGACCAGGAGAGGGATTTATTGTGAGCGAGAGTTGCATCATCGAGATCATCGATCCCGCCAGCGGCGAGCCGGTGAGCGGCGACGAGACCGGCCAGCTGGTGGTGACCCGACTCGATCTGGAGTATCCGCTGCTGCGGCTAGCCACCGACTGGCAAGGGCACTGGCTCGCCAAGCCGAGCGCTTGCGGGCGCACCAACCGACGCCTCAAGCTGGCGTAGCAGACCAACTAAATGCACAAAGGCAGACGGGCAGCCATCAGGCTGCCCGTCTTGTCTCTGAAGAAGAGGATATATGAAATTGTTCAGCGCCTCGCCTGCCAGGTGGCGATGGCGAGCAGGGAGTCGGGGGTAAATTCGCTGGCACGCTCGGCGATCTCGGCCAGGCTCATCCAGTGCACCGAGCTCACCTCTTCGGCCTGCAACTGCAGCGGCCCCTGATAACGGCAACTGAAGAGGCCACCCCAGACCCGGTAGCCCTCCCCTTCCGCATAAAAGCTGCCAAAGCCCTGCAGAGGAACATCTATAATCCCCAGCTCCTCGGCCAGCTCGCGGCGGGCGGAGCGCTCCATCTCCTCACCGGTGGTGACCACGCCACCAGCGCAGGCATCCAGCATGCCGGGGCAGAAATCCTTGCTGAGGGTGCGTCGCTGCACCAGGATCCGATCCGCGTCGTCGAGCACCAGAATATAGCTGGCGCGATGGCAGAGATTCTCCCGCCGCACCTTGGCTCGCTCGGCCACGCCAATCACCCGGTTATCCTCGTCCACCACATCAACCCATTCCACGCACAGGCCCTTTTATTTGTTCCATTCAAGCCCGCAGTATATCGGTGCGGTGGTTTGTCATGGCACAACTTTTTCGATGATGCCGTCAATTTGCCGAGCTCACTGGCAAAATAAGGATTCATGCAAATCTTTATAAACCGTCATATCAGTGTCATCGACCGACACCATAGTGTGCCCTGTCCAGGCAATCAGGGAACCGTGTGATGAAGGTATTCAAGCAGTTATCCCCACGGCAGATCGCTCGCTACATCAAGAGCTTTCATCGAGGCTATTTTGCCATCGAGTCGCTGGGGACATTTGAATTCAACGCGGGCAGGATCAGCCTCCATGGCCTGACCTGCCGCCAGCGGCTAAGACTGGCTCGCCAGATCAATCTGGCGGTCAGACAACTTGGTCACCGCGACCCCTTGCCGGACATGTGAGTCAAAGGGTCTTGCCCTACTGTCTGTTGTGCATCCATGCTTTGCCCGCCGGCTACTGGCCGCGCGGGCCGTTTTCGATATCGGTAATGATGCCGTTGCGCACCGTCACAAAGCGCATGAACTCGTTCTTGCCGAAGTTGTAGGTCCAGCGTTCACCATATTTGACCTGCACCATGTTGCCAAACTGGTTCTCCTCGTTGCGGTTGAGCTCTTCACGCAACATCGGCTCACCGCACTTGAGCAGCATCTCGGCGGTGGTGTCTCCCTCGGTGATCAGGGCGTTCTTGCAGCGCATGGCATCAGCACTGGCCGGAATGCTCAGCAGCAACAGAGCAAGCCCCGCTACTTTCTTCATCTTCTTGCTCATCGGGTTCTCCTTATCCTCTCTAATGAGTCGCAGTATGCCTGCTTCCGTTTCTGAAAAAACCAGTCAATGGCGCAAAAACGCCGTCCTTTTCTGCTCTCCAGCCCGCTGGCCGCGACAAATACTGTCTATCACATAACCCAAAAACAAACGGCGACCCGAGGGTCGCCGTTTGCATCAAGCCAGCAGGATCACAGGATGTCCAGCAGTTCGACTTCAAATACCAGTGCAGAGTAGGGCGGGATGGAACCGGCACCACGGGCACCGTAGGCTAGATCGTGGGGGATGTAGAGCTTCCACTTGGAACCAACCGGCATCAGCTGCAGCGCTTCAACCCAGCCAGCGATCACGCCGGTCACCGGGAATTCAGCCGGCTGGCCGCGAGCGACGGAGCTGTCGAATACGCCACCGTGGGTGAAGGTACCGTGGTAGTGCACACGCACGGACTGACCGGCTACCGGAACGGCACCGTTGCCTTCTACCAGCACTTCGTACTGCAGACCGGAGTCGGTCACCTTCACTTCAGCGCGCTTGGCGTTATCAGCCAGGAAGGCTTCGCCGTCAGCAGCAGCGGCCTTGGCGGCGGCTTCCTGCTCTTCTTGCATACGCGCAGTGATCACCTGGAAGGCATCATTGATATCGTCACGGCTGACCGCGAACTCCAGACCATTCAGGGCATCTGCCAGACCTTGTTGCAGGGCCGGGATATCCAGACCGGCGAAGGCTTGCTGCGCCAGCTGATCACCCATGTTGCGGCCGATGCCATAGCTGGCCTTCTGTTCGATAGAGTCGTATTGGGACATTGAGATGTTGCTCCAGATCCATGTAGTAAAGAGGCGGGATGATATCAGACTTTTGGCCGGGGTGCTGCCGGGGGCGCCCCTGATTTCCCCGTCAGTGGGAGGAACTTCACACAAGATGCGGATGAACGCCGCCCAACGGCGGCGATCTGCTTAACCGCGATCCAGCAAGGCTCTGACCGCGGCCACCTTGGCGCCATCGGTGATATTGACCCGACCATCATCCGAAGTGCCCATATTCACTCCGTGCGGCACCATGCCACCGCGCCAGCCCATGCCGGACATATGTACTTCGCTCACCCCGGTGAACTCGATGATGGTACGCACGTTGTCGGCATTGACCCCGGCCCCCGGCATCAGGCTGGCACGCCCCGCCAGCGCATGCTGCATCTCCTGCAGGGTTTCCAGCCCAGCCAGCGCGGTCGGCGCATGGCCCGAGCTTAAAATGCGCTCGCAACCGGCAGCAACTATGGTCTCCAGATCCAGACGCCAGTCGGAGGAGAGGTCGATGGCGCGATGGAAGGTAACCCCCAACGATCCTGCTGCATCCACCAGCTGTTTGAGCTTGGCGGCAGGCACCCGCCCCTCCTCATCCAGCAGACCGACCACCACCCCTTGCAGCCCCGCAGCGCTTGCCGCCGCGATATCTTGCAGCATCATCTCGAACTCGCCGTCGTTGAAGCAAAAATCCCCGGCGCGCGGGCGGATCATGGCGTACACCGGCACGGTGGCGTGGCGGGCAGCCAGTTGCATAAAGCCGTAGGAGGGGGTCAGACCGCCCAGCCCCAGCGCAGAGCAGAGCTCGATGCGATCCGCCCCGGATTGCTGGGCGGTAAACAGGGATTCCAGGTTGTCGATACAGATTTCAAGACGGGTCATGAGGACTCCTTTTTCGGGGAGATCAGACCCCACATCTGATCTCATAGATTGAGCAAGGCTGCGCCGCGCACACCACCGGCACCGCCGAAGCGAGCCTGGCGGATCTCGGGCAGGGCGACCCCGGGCAGCAAGTGACCGGGCAGACGCAGCGGCAGCTGTTCATAGAGGGCGGGCAGGCCGCTCAGGCCGCCCCCCAACACCACCACTTCGGGATCAATCACCGAAATGGCGGTGGCAAGCCCGGCGGCCATGACCTCCAGCCAGCAGTCGACCGTCTCGACCGCATGGGGTTCATGGGCCTCGAAGCGTCCCACAATCTGGTGACCCGTGGCGCGCTGGCCATGGAAATGGTGATAGAGACGCTCCAGACCGGTGCCGGAGGCATAGGTTTCAAAACAGACCAAACGGCCGCAGCCGCAACGGGGACGGGGCAACTCGGGGTACTTCATCAGCATGGTCGCGGGCAAGGGGTAGTGACCAATCTCGCCAGCCAGCCAGTTGCGCCCCTGAATAAGCTTGCCCGCCAGATAAACGGCGCCGCCGATGCCGGTGCCGATGGTGACACCAAGCGCACTGCCTGCGCCGTCGGCGGCACCCTGATGCACTTCGGACCAGAGGAAGCAGTTGGCGTCGTTATCCACCTTGACCGGCCGCTCCAGCAGCTCGGCCAGATCGGCGCCCAGATGGCGACCATTGATGGAGGGCAGATTGGCCGCCACTATGCTGTGATCCTGGCTGTTGATGACACCGGGGAAACCGATACCGACCGAGCCCCGAGCGCCGAAGCGGGCATCTGCCTGCTCGACCCGGGAGCGGATCAGCTGCTGCAACCCCTCGTAATCGTTGCCCGGGGTACTCATGCGCTCCTCGTGGCAGAGGTTCAATGCACCGTCATAGACCGCGAAGGCGATCTTGGTGCCACCGATATCAAAGCCGTAATACATACCAGCACTCCCTTGTCAGCCCGTGTTTATCCAACTCTGTTTCAAGGGGGACATTGTATTAATTCGCAAAAAAAATAAAGTGACCAAAGGCGAAAAACGGGAGAGTGATCAGAGCAAACGGCTCATTTGTCGCTGCAGGCAGGGCTGCCCGAGGCTTATCAGGGTGCGCTCTTCGCCATCAAAGACAAAGCCGCGGCGCAGGTAGAACCCCTCGCCAATGTGGTTGCCATCGAGCAGCCACAATTTGACGCTATGGCAACCGGCGTGGCGCATCTGCATCGCCACCGCCTGCCACAGCCGTTTGCCATAGCCTTGTCGCCAGTGGTCGGGATGGAGGTAAAAAGCGCGGATCAGGGCGCTGCTCTGCTCCGCTTCCTGCTGTGGTTGCCAGTAGAGCAGGCCTATCACTACCTCATCGAGACAAAGCAGCATGGGCCTTGGGCCCGGCTCGGCCAGACGGCTCTGCCAGATCTGCAGATGGGCGGTAACGTCCAGCTGCTCCAGCAGGTCGGCACCAAGCACCTGGCCATAGGCAGCGAGCCAACTGGCTCGCTGCATCACCGTCATGGCGGCGGCATCGTCGCTGCGCGCCATGCGCAGGCTTATGCCTTGCATTGGGGCACCAGACCGTTGGCGCGGGCCTGCTCATAGAGCGGCAGCACTTGCGCCTGTTGCGCCTGCAACTCGGCGATCCGGTTCTCGTTGCTCGGGTGGGTGGAGAGCAGTTGCGGCGGGGTGTTGCCACCGGCAGCGGCACTCATGTTTTGCCACAGGGGGATCGCCTCGGCCGGATTGAATCCGGCGCGCGCCATCAGCTCAAGCCCGAGCCGATCCGCTTCGCTCTCCTGAGTACGGCCATAGGGCAGCATCACTCCGACCTCAACCCCGAGGCCAAGGGCGGCCATGGTGGCGCCGCGATACTCGCTGGTGCCCATGGCAATGTCCGCAGCCGCCAGACCGATCCCCGCCAACTGGCTGCGTGAGAGTCGCTCGTTGGAGTGCTGGGCCAGCACGTGAGTCAACTCGTGACCGATGACGGTCGCCAGCTGATCCTGATTCTTGGCCACCTTGAGCAGGCCGCTGTAGACCCCGATCTTGCCGCCGGGCAGGGCGAAGGCGTTGACCTGCTTGGAGTCAAACACCACCACTTCCCAATTGGTGATGCCATAGCTGGCCGGCACCTGGGCGGTCACCGCCTTGGCGACACAGGAGACATAGGCGTTGAGTTTGGCATCCTTGCTCACCTTCTCCTGCTTTTTCATATGCTCGAAGGAGTCGGCACCAAGCTGGTTCATCTGCTGGGGGGAGTAGAGCAGCATCTGGCTGCGGCCAGTCGGCGACTGGGCGCAGGCGACCAGCAGGGAACTACAGAGGGCTACCAGGCCAAACTTGGAGAGGGACGCAATCATGAAGGGATCCTTTGCCATAACGTTGCCCTATTCTCGGAAATGCAGCCCTGCTACGCAAGGGAACCTGCCCCCGGCTGGCGGAAAAACATCCATCCAGCGCTATTAACAGAACTGACAGTCACCAAAAACAAAACGAGCCCGATTGGGGCTCGTTTTATCAGTAGATGCTGGCAGCAAGCGGTTACATGATGCCCAGCTTTTTCAGATCCGCCTGCACCACCTTGGCCGGTACCGGTACGTAGCCATCTTTGGCAACGATGTTCTGGCCCGCCTTGGAGAGCATCATCTTGACGAACTCCTGCTCCATCGGAGAGAGCGGCTTGTTCGGATGCTTGTTCACGTAAACGTACAGGAAGCGTGACAGCGGATATTTGCCGGTGATGGCATTATCGGCAGTCGCATCGACAAAGGTCTTGCCATCCTTGGAGAGCGGAATGGCACGAACGCCGGAGGTAACGTAACCAATACCGGAGTAACCGATACTGTTGAGGGAAGCGGAAACAGACTGCACCACGGAGGCGGAACCCGGCTGCTCGTTCACACCGCTCTTGAAGTCACCATTACAGAGCGCGTGCTCCTTGAAGTAACCGTAGGTGCCGGATACCGAGTTGCGACCGAACAGTTGCAGATCCTTGCCGGACCAGCTGCCATCCAGACCCAGATCAGACCACTTGGTAGCCGCCTTGGCTTCGCCGCACTTGAGTGTGCTGGAGAAAACGGCATCAACCTGCTGCATGGTCAGCCCCTTGATGGGGTTGTCCTTGTTGACGAATACCGCCAGGGCATCGACGGCAACGCGGATAGCGGTCGGCTTGTAGCCATAACGCTTCTCGAACGCTTCGATTTCACCGGCCTTCATGGCGCGGCTCATGGGACCAAACTGGGCAACCCCTTCGGTCAGGGCGGTCGGTGCGGTAGAAGAGCCGGCAGCCTGGATCTGGACATTGACGTTGGGGTAGACACGCTTAAATTCTTCTGCCCACAGGGTCATCATGTTGGCCAGAGTATCAGAGCCGACAGAGGACAGGTTGCCTGAGATACCGCTGGTCGGAGTGTAATCCGGCAGATCCTTGTCGACACCATAGGCCAGGGTGCTGGCAGAAAACAGGGTTGCTGCGGTAAATCCGATTACACCAGCCAGTTTGTTGAGTTTCATCCAATCTCTCCAAAGTTACAGAAGGTCCGTTCTTAAGACGGCGCCAGTATCTGACCTGGCAGTGACAAATTTATGGATTAAATGTGACACTTTAATGACATGACAACAAAGTTGCACAAATGCAGAGAGGGCCCGCATTGTGGCCCTCTCGAATTTACTAACCCATTGTCATAAAAGGCTATTTTAACACCACCATACGAGCCGGTATCATGAAGCTGAAGCGACTGCCAAGGCCGACACGACTTTCAATCTCGAGCTGACAGTCATGATGACTGAGGGCATGCTTGACGATGGCAAGGCCGAGTCCGGAGCCACCGGTGTGGCGGGAGCGGGCCTTGTCGACCCGATAGAACCGTTCGGTCAGCCGCGCCAGATGCTCGGGGGCAATCCCCTCCCCCTCATCCCTCACGGCAAACAGCGCCATTGCCCCCTGCTTGCGCCACTCCACGCTGATCTTGCGCCCTGCCGGTGTGTAGTGGATGGCGTTGTAGACCAGATTGGAGACGGCGCTGCGCAGCTGCTCCTTATCCCCGCGCACAAACAGGTCTGGCTGCACCATGAATTCGATCTGGTGGGCCCGTTCGCCCGAGAGCGCCCGCGCCTCCTGCTCCAGCAGTCCGAGCATGGCAGGTATGTCCACCAGATGGGAGAGATCAACGGTCGGTGCCGCCTCGATGCGCGACAGGGTGAGCAGCTGGTTGACCAAATTGTCCATCCGGATGGTCTGCTCCATCATCACCCGGTGCGCCTTGGCCCACATGGCAGGCGGGGGCGGATCTTCAGTCATCTCCAGATAGCCCTTGAGCACGGTGAGCGGAGTGCGCAGCTCGTGGGAGACATTGGAGACAAAGTGCTTGCGGGTCTTCTCCAGACTGCGCAGGCGGGTGACATCGCGTACCACCAGCATCGCCTGATCGGAGGCGTAGGGCATAATGCGAAACTCGAGAAACTTCTCTTCGTTGATCGGAGAAGTCATCTCCAGTGGTTCATCATAGCTCCCCTTCCCCAGATAGGCGGCAAAGGCAGGATGGCGGATCAGGTTGCCAATGTGCTGACCTGCATCTTCCGGCCAGCGGAAACCGAGCAGTTGCTCTGCCAGCCGGTTGCACCAGAGGATGCTGCCATCTTCGCGAAACACCACGGCCGCATCGGGCAGCGCCTCGGCCCCCTCCCGAAAGCGGCGGATCAGCCCCGCCAGCTCGCGCCGCCGAGCCCGGTGACGCTGTTGCAATTTGTAGATCCCGTTGAAAATGTGCTCCCAGCTGCCACTGCCGTTAGGTGGTACCAGGCTGCGGTCGTGCCACAGCCAATCAGACAGCCGCTTCTGAAAACGGTAATGCCAGCCCAGATGCAACACTGCCGCCACCAACAGGCAGAGGGCAAGATGATCAATCAACCAGCCAACCAATGCGAAGGGGGCGTAGAAAAACGCCATTCGCCACAACTGTCGCCGCCAGGCGTAAGGTTGCAACATAACTGCCTCTAGAGACGGGTTGAGAAGCGGTATCCGGCTCCACGCACCGTCTGGATCAATCTGTCGTGCCCTGTCTCTTCAATCGCCTTGCGCAGGCGCCGAATATGCACATCCACGGTTCTGTCCTCGACGTACACATTGGTACCCCAGACATTGTTGAGCAACTGCTCACGGCTATAGACCCGCTCGGGGTGAGTCATGAAGAAATGCAGCAGCTTGAATTCGGTCGGCCCCATGTCGAGCGCCTTCTCCTCGGCACTGACCCGGTGGGAGACGGGGTCCAGCTTGAGCCCCTGCACCTCGATCACCTCGTCTACCGAGGTGGGGGAGACTCGGCGCATCACCGCATGGAGGCGAGCGGTGAGCTCCTTGGGCGAGAACGGCTTGGTGATATAGTCGTCGGCACCGGCCTCCAGACCACGCACCTTGTCCTCCTCCTCACCGCGGGCGGTGAGCATCACCACCGGGATCTGGCGGGTCACCTCATCCTGCTTGAGCTGTTTGATAAACTGGATGCCACTGCCGCCTGGCATCATCCAGTCCAGCACGATCAGTTCCGGGTAGGGTTCACGCACCTTCGCCAGTCCGTCGGCGAAATCTTCCGCTTCAATCGTCTCATACCCCTTCTGCTCCAGCACGAAACAGAGCATTTCGCGGATCGGTGCTTCGTCCTCGACCACCAGAATTCGCTTAGCCATTCCCTTCTCTCTCCTCTGTGAAGATGGGTGCGCCAATTATTAGAATTTTCTGTGACACTTTTATGACTTTATGACAGGCGGGATGATAAACGTTTTCAGATTCAGTTGGCAGCAGCGCGTTGCAGCAGGTCCCAGCGGTTGCCACTGATATCCTCGAACACTACCACGGTGCCGTAGGACTCCTGTCGAGGCTGTTCACAAAAATGGACACCATACTGCTGCATCCGCCGGTAATCCCGCCAGAAGTCATCGGTCTCGAGGAACAGAAATACCCGTCCGCCACCCTGTTTGCCAATGGCGGCCAGCTGCTCCGGGGTCGCAGCCCGCGCCAGCAGCAACGAGGAACCCGAGCTGCCAGCGGGAGCAACCCGCACCCAGCGTTTGCCCGGTTTGCCCGGTTCGTCGAGCCGGGTATCTTCCAGCAGCGCAAACCCCAGCCCCTCGGTGAAAAAGGCGATAGCCTCGTCATAGTCGGCCACCAGCAGGGTCAGGGCACCAATAGATTGTCTGGTCATCTTGCTCTCGTCTTTAACATGTCATGCTACCGCCCTCAATGCGCCACTACCCGGTTGCGTCCCTGCGTCTTGGCCTGATAGAGCGCCTCGTCGGCACGTTTGAGTACGCATTCCCATGGCTCTCCCCCCCGCTCGGCCACCCCGAACGAAGCGGTCACCCGCAAGGCCAGCGGCCAATGGGGAGATGCCTCCAGCAGGGTACGCAGCCGCTCGGCCAGGATACACGCCCGCAACTCATCGTAATCAAGGCAGACCAACACAAACTCCTCTCCCCCCCAGCGCACCAGATGGCAGAGGGGATCGCAGTGGCGCAGGATCTCGCTGACCAGCAGTTTGAGCACCTCGTCTCCCACCGGATGGCCATGGCTATCGTTGATCTGTTTGAAGTGATCCACATCGATATAGACAAGAGTGCAGGGCTGCTCACCTATCTCGAGCAGCAGTCGCTCACCGCCGAGCCGGTTGAGGGCGCCGGTCAGGGCATCATAACAGGCCTCCTCGCGGGAGCGGCGATTCTCTTCACTCAAGGTCCGGTTGAGCGCCTCGGCCTCCAGTTTGGCCTGATGGGCATGCTGCAAGCGCTGCTTCATCAAAAGGTGGTTGATCAGAAAAACGGTACAACCGTAAAGAAACCAGACAAACAGGATCAGCCGATAGAAGAGGGTGGCATCGAGCCAGCTACCGTGAAACTGCAGCGCTTCGATCACCACGCCATGCTTACCGGGCGGCATATCTGAACCAGCCATAACCTCTATGGCATAAACCCGATCCAGATTGGCCCCCTGCTGCTGCAACGGCACATTGTAACGGGTGATCCACCAGGTCGCCGGGGTAAACACATCCAGTGGCACCTCGTGATCCCGGCCGTAATCCGCCGGCCGAAAAATGATCTCGTTGAACTTGGATTGCTCAGGCTCATCAACCCGGTCATAGACCGGATTGTAGTTGCGCAGATACAAGCGCCAATCCTGCTCGCCAGCCCCGGTTACGCTCAAACGGATATGAAGTGTGCCAAAACGGGTCAGATTAATCCCCTTGTCACGGGGGGTCAGGGTGAGGATAAGGCCGCAACTTGGGTAGCTGGCCGGATTGGCGGTTAACGTACAGACCACTCCGGGATGATCATCCGCCGAGGGGTGATAGCGCACCGCCCCCGGCCCAGCATCCCGTGGCTGCTGCACTGTGATGGAGAGCGGCCACTCCTTAATATCGAGAACTCGCTCTGGCCCGAACTCGAACAGCAGGATGGCACAACCGGTGAGCGCCAGCAGATACCAGAATAGTGACTCGGCCAAACGGGAACCGGACGCGATCATGCTTACCCTAACCCCTGAATATGAAGGCACAGCCATTCACTCCGGCAGACAACCGATCGTTGCTGCCAGATGGCCCATGATAACAGGGCTCTATGATAATCCCTGTAACGACAAGAAACAGGCTACTTATCATGGCATTCACACTGCATCGCTCCCGTTTTTTCCCATTAGAACCCCCGTTCTGCCGATTGCTGGCGATAACGCTGGGGTGAACATCCCAGCTCCCGGTTGAACATGGCGATAAAGGCCGAGGTGGAGCCGTAACCGAGCCGCCAGCTGATCTCCTGAATGGGCATGTCGCCCTTGAGCCAGGCCAGCGCCTTGAGCAGCCGCAACCGCGCCCGCCACTGACCGAAGCTCATCCCCAGCTCCCGCAGGCAGCGCCGCGACAAGGTGCGCTCTGTGGTGTGCAGTTGTCCGGCCCACTGGGCCAGAGTACGGGGATCGGCAGGATCGCTGTGCAACACCGCCAGCATGGGAGCCAGCAGCTTGTCCTGACTCATCGGCAGGTAGCTCTCCTGACAACGGGTGCGCGCCAGCCGCTCCACCAGCAACTCGGCCTGACGCTGATCCCACTCATCCGCCATATGGCTCACCCGCCGTTCGCAAAAGTCGCTCAGCAGGGCGCGAATAAGTGGGGTTAGCAGCAGCAATCTGGGCTCTGGCGGCAGCTTGGCCGCCAGCTCGTGGCTGACGTAGATGGAGGTGTAGTCGAGGGTCTGCTCGTTGTAAGAGGTGTGGTCGAGATCCGCCGGTACCCAGATCAGGTAGTCGGCAGGGGCTACCAGTCGCTGATCCCCCAGCTCTATCTCCATGATCCCCAGGCTGATCATGTTGAGCTGGCCCCAGGGGTGGGAGTGCAGCACGGTCGCGCTGTCGGCCAACATCTGCTGGTAACTGAAAAAGAGCGGATTGGGAGCGGGCAGAACGACATCTACCGGCTGAAAGTGGTGAGTGGCCATCAGCGCCCCTTGTCAGCGAGAGAGAGGAGCAGGCGTGATGCAACGCCCTGTTGGCTCGGTCTCCGGCACAGGTCAAAAGCAGCCATCAGTTGCGGGCAGACGCAGCCCGTGTGGGCCGGAATAAGGTGCATCAGAAAGAGTTGTCTTTTCTGCTGGGTCATCTGTCTGTTTTACGCTACTTGATAATATAAAGACAAGGGTAGACTTGGCCCCCTGTTAATAAGGAGCCTCTGATGCGAATCTTTTCCCCTCTTCTCTTTCCGCTGATGGCGGTGCTGATCTGGGCTACCAATACCGTGGTGTCCAAGGCGGCCGCCAGTGTGCTCGACCCCGCGGCTATCTCCTTCTATCGCTGGGTGATCGCCGCTCTGGCGCTGACCCCCTTCTGCCTGCCGCAGCTGTGGCGCCGCCGTAGCGAGGTTCGCCCCTGGCTCGGCAAGCTGCTGGTGCTGGCGGCGCTCGGTATGGTGCTCTACCAGTGCCTCGCTTACTACGCTGCTCACAGCACTTCGGCCACCAATATGGGGGTGATCGGCTCCCTCATTCCACTGCTCACCCTGCTGCAAGGGGCGCTCTTCTTCGGCCAGCGTCCCGGCAAACAGGCACTGCTCGGCATGAGTCTCTCCCTGTTCGGGGTGCTCTGGCTGCTTGGCAAGGGCGAACCGCTTGCCCTGCTCCATAACGGCATCAACCCGGGGGATGGCATGATGCTGCTGGGGTCCGCCAGCTACGCCCTTTACGGCCTCTTGATCCGCCGCTGGCACCTGCCGTTTGGCCCCTGGCTAAACCTCTACATGCAGATCCTGCTGGCGGTACTGTTGCTGGTGCCACTCGCCCTCAGCGCCGACTCGATGGCGGTACCGGCCGAAGGGTGGGGACTGGTGCTCTTCGCCGGGCTCGCCTCCTCCCTGCTGGCGGCTTACTGCTGGATGCGCGGCCTCGCCTGCATGGGGGCAGAGCGCACCTCGGTCTTTATGAACCTGATGCCGCTCTGTACGGCGCTGATCGCCGTCGTCGGCCTGGGCGAGCCAATCCACGGCTATCACCTGCTGGGTGGCGGGCTGATCCTGGGCGGGGTGATGGCCTCCCAGCTGAAGGGGCGTGCGCCGGTAGCCGAACGGGAAGCCGCCTGAGAACCAACATCGTCCGGAAACAACAAGGGAGCCCATGGCTCCCTTGTTGTTTCTGCAATGTGCACCAGTGCGCATCTCAACCGGCCCGGCGCCAGCGGTAGCGCCGCTCCGGTCGCCCCCGCTGACCGTAGTTGAGATCTACATCCACCCGATCTTCCGACTCCAGATATTCCAGATAGCGGCGCGCCGTGGTGCGGCTGAGGGAGAGTCGCAGCGCCACCGTGTCGGTGGAGAAGACGTTCTCCGGCTCGCCCGCCAGCAGATCCAGCACCTGACGCAGGGTGATGCTGTCGATCCCCTTGGGGGTGACGCGCATCTCCTTGATCTGGGAGCGCCCCCCCTTGCCCAGCAACTTATCGAGATCTTCCTGCTCCAGCCGACCCCGCTCGCAGAGGCGGCTGTGCAGTTGCAGGATCTCGTCCAGACTCTGCTGGATGCGAAACAGCCGCAATGGTTTGATGACGTAGTCATGAACCCCCAGATTGAGGGCCTGCTGGATGGTCTCCACATCCCGCGAGGCGGTCACCATGATGACATAGGCTTCGCGGTTGTGGCTGCGCAGGCGGCTCACCCACTCAAGGCCGGAACCATCGGGCAGGGAGACATCCACCAGCAGCAGCTGGGGCACCACACCGGCCATCATGGCATCGGCTTGGGCCAGGGTGCCGGCCCGCCCCAGCAGGGAGAAACCGGGTGTCGCCGCCACCAGTTCTGACAAGATGGCACCGATCCGATCGTCATCTTCAATAACAAGCGTGATTATTGGGTCCATGGCTCACATTAATTGGTTTTTATTCAAGTAGATACCAAACAGGGTGGTCTGCTCGGCGGTTCGCCGCCATTCTATCACACCCTCGTGCCGACCCACGGTCTCCTTGACCAGGAACAGACCCACCCCGTGATCGCCGCTCTGGCGACTCACCCCGTAATCGAACAGGTGATCGGCCAGCTCCTCGTCGACCCCCTCACCGCTATCCTCCACCTCGATCACCAGTCGCCGCCCCACATCGCACAGGGACAGCAGCACCCGGGGCGGCCGCTGCTGGCGGTTGCGCCAGGCCGCCTGCAGGCCGTTGTCCAGCAGGTTGCCAATGAGGGTAATGAGATCGGCCGAGACCGAGGCCGGATACTCCGCCAGCGCCGAATCGGGATCGAGCTCCAGGGTCACCCCGAGCTCGCGGGCCCGGCTGAACTTGCCGAGAATCAGCCCCGCCACCGGCTTGTTGTCGATCAGCCGCAGCAGCTCCTGCAGCATGGTCTGGCACGCTTCGTTCTCCTGCTGGATCAGCTCCACCGCCTGCTCCACATGGCCCAGTTGCAACAGGCCGGAGAGACTGCTCAGCTTGTTGGCGAACTCGTGGCTCTGCATCCGCAGCATCTCGGCATACTGGCGCAGGTGGGTCACCTGCACCCCCAGACTGGCAGCTACCTCCGGACGGCTGAAGATCAGCAGTCGCCCCGGTGCCTTGCCCTGCACCGCCTGCCAGCGGCCGACGAAAGACTCCCCCTGAATGGTGAAGCTCACTTCCCCACCCTCCTGCTCCAGACAGGGGGCAAGGGGTGGCACCAGCTCCGCCAGCGACTGCCCCTGCAGGGCATGGCGCCCGGTAACCGGCAGCCGCAGCTGATAGCTGGCGGTGCTGTTGATCATGTTGATGTTGCCGCGGCCATCGAGGGCAATCACCCCTTCGGTGATGTGCTCCAGCACCAGATCCTGCAGGGTGAAGCGGCGCACGATTGCCTCCGGCTCCAGATCGAGCAGGGTCTTGCGCAGCAGGTATTGCACCCAGAGTGCCAACAGCAGGCCGCACCCCAGCACAGCAACGATGGCGCAGATGAGCAGGGCCACCCGCTCCATATAGATGCCCTCCACCTGCTGCATCAGGTAGCCCACCACCACGGCCCCCATGACGCGCCCATCCCCGCCCACCACCGGGGAGAAGCAGCGGATCGCCGGCCCCATGGTGCCCCGATCCTTGGAGCAGTAGCTGCGCCGCTCCTGCAGCGCGGGCCAGATATCCTCGCCGCGAAACTTCTGTCCCACCAGCTCGGGGTTGGGGTGGCTGAGGCGGCGACCATGCTCATCGGTCACCACCATATAGGTGGCGTCGGTGCGATTGCAGACCGCCTCCACGTAGTCGCGCAGGGTAGGATCACTCCCCTGACGCAGAGCCTCGACCACCCGGGTGTCCGCCGCCATCACCCGTGCCAGATCGCTCCCCTTATCCTGTAGGTTGCTCTCCAGCAGATGGCGGATAAAGAGGGCCAGCAGGCTGCCCAGAATGAGGATCAGCAGCAGGGAGAGCCCAAGAGAGAGGGTGACCAACTGGTGGCGAAGTTTCATGCACATACCTTAAAACGTCAGGACGCTGCCCAATAGTGCGGATGCCACCAGGTCTGGTCAATCAAAGGTGCCGGATCGCCGACAAAATCAGCCAATCCTTCCTCGCGAGCACAGAACGCGACCGCTCTGGCCACGGCGCGGGCTACCTCACCCACCTGCTCGATAGGAGGCAGCAGTCGGCCCGCCACCAGCGGATAGGCGCCAACCGCCCGCACCGCGGCGAGCAACATGCCGTCGCTGATGCGGCGCGCCTTGACCGCGCAGGCCCCGAGACCAATCCCCGGGAAGACATAGACGTTGTTGCACTGGGAGACTACCCGCCGCTCGCCGGCCACCGTTACCGGCGCAAAGGGGCTGCCGGTGGCCAGCAGGGCGCGGCCATCTGTGGCGGCCCACACCTGCTCGGGGGTCGCCTCGGCACTGCGGGTCGGGTTGGAGAGTGGCAGGATCACCGGCTGATCGCACACCTCCCCCATCGCCTGCAACACCTCGCGGGTAAAGAGGCCACCCTGCCCGCTCACGCCAATCAAGACCGCCGGACGCACCTGGCGGATGGTCTCCAGCAGCGAACTGTTCCCCTCCTCAACGGCGCGGGCAAACGGCTTTTGGGCGCGAGTCAGGTTGGGACGATCGGCGCAGACCACCCCGTCCTGATCAAACAGCCAGACGCCATCGTGGCTCCCCGCAAGCTGGGCCAACATGGCGGCGATGCCGCAACCGGCAGAACCGGCACCGACGATCAGCACAGGGGCATCATTAAGGGCGTTACCCGCCTGCTGCAGACCGGCCAGCACGCAGGCAGAAGCCACTGCCGCCGTGCCCTGAATATCGTCGTTGAACATGCAGAGCTCGTCCCGATAACGGGTCAGCAGATTGGCGGCGTGCTTGCCGGCAAAGTCTTCAAACTGCAGCACCACCTGCGGCCAGCGCTTGCGAATGGCGGCCACCACCTTGTCCATGAAGTGGTAGTAGCTCTCGCCGTCGATGCGCGGGGATTGCCAGCCGAGGTAGGAGTCATCCTCCAGCAGCTCGGGGTTGTTGGTGCCCACATCGACACAGAGCGGCAGGGTGCGCGCCGGATTGATGCCGCCAGCAGCGGAGTAGAGCGCCAGCTTGCCGATACAGATCCCCATACCGCCGATACCGAGATCGCCGAGCCCCAGCACCCGCTCGCCATCGGAGATGACGATCACGTCCACCTCCTGCTCCACCGACTCGAGAATATCGTCGAGATCGTCCCTGTCATGCCAGGAGAGATAGAGACCGTGGCTGCGCAGATAGAGGTCACTGTGACGCTGACACGCCTCCCCCACCACCGGGGTGTAGATGATCGGCAGCAGCTCCGGCAGGTGGTGGCGCACCAGATCGTAAAACAGCACCGGGTTGTCCTCCTGCAACTGGCGCAGCAGCAGATGCTGATCAAACGGGCTCTGCATGGCGCTGACCAACCGGTAGATCCGGCGCCGCTGCTGGGAGAGGGACTCCTCCTTGTGGGGCATGCGACCCCGTACACCCTGACGCTTGCGCTCGGCATAGGGCAGGCTGGTGCCCATCATGATGTCGTTCATTTTGTTTGTTCCTCAATCCGGTATCAGGCGAGCAGGGAGATAAGAGCAGTAGCCAGGATCAGCATCACGGCGCCGCCAAGACGGGAGGAGATCTGGGCAAAGGGCATCAGCTTCATCCGCTGGGCCGCCGAGAGCACGGCTACGTCGCCGGTGCCGCCCATGTTGGCCATGCAGAGCCCGCCAGTGATGGCTGCCTCGATGGGATAGAAGCCGATCAGCTTGCCGACCAGCGCCGCGCCGAGGGCGCCGCCAATCACTGTGACCATGACCAGCACGAAGTAGCTGATGGAAAAAGCGCTGATCAGCTCGGGAATACTGGTATAGGCGACGCCGATCCCCACCAGCAGGGAGGGGGTCAGGTTGCTCACCACAAACTGATACCAGTCGGCCGCCGCCTGCTCATAACGGCGCGGCAGCAGGCCGCTCACCTTGATAAAGGCGACGGCCAAAATCATCAGTGCGAAGGGGTGCATGGGGATAAAGTTGCCAAGCAGGGAGCCCAGCACAAACATGCTGGAGCTGATGAAAAGCCCCATACCCAGACTCTGTAGGGTCGGCGCCTCAGCCTGCTCCTCGGCGATACTCTGGCTACTCTCTTTAACCATCAGCTTGCCGTTGCCAGTCAGAGAGGGGTAACGGCGACCGAGCCGCGCCAGCAGGGAGCCCACCAGAATGGCCAGGGTATTGGCGATCACCACCGCCGGTACCATGCGTGACAAGAGATCCGCACTGGACATCTGCATCGGGCCGGAGAGGATCTCCACCAGAGGCACCGCGCCAGCCCCCATGCCACCGCCCATGATGGGCAGGCCGATCAGCAGTACCGCATTCTTGAAGCCATACCCCATCAGGGAGCCGACCAGCCCCACGCTCAGCAGTGCCAGCGCCACGCCGCCAAGAATGACCGGCAGGTAGCGCATGGCGGCATTTTTCAGCAAAGCGCCGCTCATGCCGAACACGGAGCCAGTCACCAGACTGGCGATAAAGAAGTTGAGAAAGCCACCCTCCTTCATGAAGTTGGTGATGACCTGCCCCGCCTGCACCGGCAGCAGCTGATATTCGAACAGGGCGGCGCCGCCGAAGATGGCGAGGATGGTGCCACCCCCCAGATATTCACGGATCGGCATGATCCGCTCACCCAGCTCGGTCAGCAGGGTGCCCAGCACGAACATCAGCGCCAGCGCACCGACCATGCCCAGCGGCAGCGAGCCGTTCCAGCCGGAAAAGAGAACACAGGTTGCCAACCCGAGAAATATAAAGAGCGGCATACCGGCAATTTGTTGGCCGCCCATAAAGGCGGCCTTTTCTTGTGTGGTTTGTAGGGGTGAGAGGTTTTTCATTGTTATGTACTCTGCGTGTGATTGTGGCCGCTACTTTATTGATCCCCCTCGCCCCTGTCGGTTAGCCAGACTGCAAAGCCATATAAAAACATTAAAAACTTAAACATCATGGTGCCGCCAACGTGCGCTGCACAATAGAACACCAGACCATCGATGCCCTGCTCGACCAGGAAATAGGGCGATAAAACGAGCGAGCCCAATGGCGGATATTTGGGTGATCAGCAGTAATAACGATGCGATGATCTCCCCCCTTCGGGGAAATAACAGAGCCAGATGACAAGCTCTGCGACCATTTATCGCCACAGATCCTGTGAGTGATAATCAGCGGGCAATATCATCGCCATAACGCGAGTGCCACGGCATGCCACATCAGGGTTTGAGTCAGCATATAGGAAGCTCTCACGATGAAAAATGGTGAGGAGAAAGATACAAAAAGGGGAGATTGAAATAGTGATGAGCCAAGCCAGCGAATACCAGAGCACTGGCTTGAACTCACAAGGATCACACACGGTCAGGTCTATTCTGCCAACAGCAATGGAATATTGGCGGGGTCAAAATCATGACTGATATCGGTACTTCTGATAGCGCCTTCCCGATTCACGCCATGGTGTGACTCTGCACCATATTCCCCATCACTCAACAGCGCTTCAATTGCCAGATACACACATCCACTGTCATATCCATCCACAACCCGTTTCCCCCTTGTTTTATAACCCCATCAATATTAGCGGATAAAAAAAGAGCTGCTCGCTGAAGCTGAAAATTTCATGAAAATAATCGCCGGATATCCTCCATTCACGGCGCAATATCCGAATCGGCAAGAGAGCCTCGAGTGGATCAGCCCCGAGAATAATATCAGAGGCTCGAACGATACTAACTCGCACCAGCGAAAGATCCGACCAGAAACATGATCCGCATCACACTATTTACTTAGCCTGCTAAACAAGTATGATAGTTAGCAGGCTAAGTAGATTGAGGATGAGAAGATGACGGATCTGGAAAGGTTGCGCGAGCTGTCGCTCGCCGAGCAGATAGCGCGGATGCACCGGCTATGGCGCACTGCCGCCGATCTGGAGCTGGCCCCCCTTGGCCTCACCCATCCCCGCTGGACCGCGCTGTGGAAGCTCTCCCGCATGGGGAACCATGTCAGCCAGAAGACCCTGGCCGAAGCCCTCGAGATAGAGCTCCCCTCCCTGATGCGCACCCTGGGCCAGCTGGAAGAGCAGGGACTTATTGAGCGCCACTGTTGCAGGCAGGACAAGCGGGCCCGCATCGTCTGCGTGACCCCGGCTGGCCAGACCCTGCTCGATCAGATCGCCGACCGCATCATGAATATCCGCCGCGAGCTGCTGGGGGGCATCGACGAGCAGACCCTGCAGCTGTTTGAAGCCACGGTGCAGCGGATCTCGGCCAACGCCCTCAGCAAAATTGAACAACACCACGACCGACAAGCCGGAGGCGATACAAGCCCTCCCGAGACCGACACAGAGAGAGAATAAGATGACTCCGGATCAACAATTTACCCGCTGGATCAAATGGTCCATGGCTGGCTTTGCCACATTGTTTGCCTATTTTCTGATAGCCGACCTGCTGATGCCCCTCACCCCTCAGGCGATGGCGACCCGGGTGGTCACCAAGCTGGCCCCCCAGGTGAGCGGCAAGGTGATCGAGGTCGCCGTTCACAACAACCAGCAGGTCAAGAAGGGGGATCTGCTGTTCAGGCTGGATCCGGCCCCTTTTGAACTGGCGGTGGAGCAGGCCCGCCTTGCGCTGGCGCAGGCAGAGCAGCAGAACAGTGAACTGGATGCGGCCCTGACCGCCGCCGTTGCCGAGATCAACGCCAAGGAGACCCTGGCCAGCCAGAAGTGGCGCGAGGCTGAGCGGATCGATGCGCTGTACCAACGTCACATGGTTTCGCTGCAACAAAAAGATGAAGCTGACAGCGCCCTGCGCAGCGCCCAGGCCAACCTGCGCGCCAGTCAGGCCAAACTGGCCCAGATAAAGGCCAGTCGTGGCGTAACAGGTGAGGACAATCTGTTGCTGCGCCAGGCCCGCAACAAGCTGGCGCAAGCGCAGCTGGCCCTCTCTTACAGCCGGGTCCACGCGGATCAGGATGGCACCATCACCAACCTGCAGCTCAAGCCGGGCAGTATCGCCAGCGCGGGCAGCCCGCTGCTGGCGCTGGTGTCGGAACAGGTCGATGTCATAGCCGATTTTCGGGAGAAGAGCCTGCGCCATGTCGGCGAGCAAACCCGCGCATTGGTCGCCTTCGATGGCGAGCCGGGTCAGCTCTATCCTGCCCGGGTAAGCAGTCTGGATGCCGGAGTGAGTGCCGGTCAGTTTGATGCCAATGGTCGACTGGCCGCGCCGGTGGAGTCTGATCGCTGGGTACGGGATGCCCAGCGGATGCGGCTGCACCTTGAGCTGGACCAGCTCCCCGATCATCTGCCAGCCGGGGCGCGGGCCACGGTGCAACTGCTGCCGGACAATGCCCTGACTGCCATGCTGGCACGGGGCCAGATCCACCTGCTCAGCCTGCTCCATTATGTCTACTAACCACGCAACTCACCCGTCGGCCAATACTGCCCCAGCCCACCCCGCCGGTGGTGCTGCCACTCACCTCTGGTATCGGCCCCTCACCGGCAACGAGCTGCGCCAGTGCCTGCGCATCGCCTTTGGCTGCACCACGGGCTTTCTGCTCTGCAAGCTGTTTGGCTGGAATTACGGGGTCTTCTATACGGTCACGCCGGTGCTGCTGCTGGGAATGGTGCCGGTGATGAATGGCCATGCCGCACGCCAGCTGATCACGGCGGCGGTGGTCTGTGGGGTGGAGGTCGGGCTGCTGGGGGAACTGTTTGGCAGCCATCCGGCGCTGATGACCCCTATCGCCTTTCTGCTGTTTCTCTACCGTTTCGCCGCCATGTCGCGGGGCAGCCTGTTTCTGTTCGGGGCCAACGGGGTGCTGAGCCTCAGCATCATGCTGCACTTTGCCAGCTATCCGCAGACCGACCTCAACGACCTGATCCTCAACAATATCTGGGCGAGCGTGCTGTCGGTGCTGATCGCTTACCTGATGACCATGCTGATCCCGGATGTGGAGGCCAGACCCAAGCCCGCCTCGGCTCCCAAGGCGCCGCACCGGATGCGCCATGAAGCCCTGCTGGGTGCCACTGTGGCCACCCTGTCGTTTCTGGTATTTCAGGTGTTTGACCTGCGCGACTCCATGTCTGCCCAAGCCACGACCTTGCTGGTGCTGTTCCCCATGCACTGGAACGGTGCGCTGAGTTATGCCCGCAAACGGGCGATGGGTACCTTGCTGGGGGTCACCTTCGGCTTGCTCGGCCAGCTGCTGCTCTATGACTGGTCAGGGCAACTGCTGCTGGTCGCCCCGCTGCTGTGGCTCGGTGCCATGCTGTTCAGCCATGCCCATGTCAAGGAGGCAGGCGGCTCCGGGGTCGGCTTTGGCGCCCTCACCACCCTCGGCATCCTGTTTGGCCAGTACCTCACCCCGGGCAACGATCTGGTGTTCAGCGCCCTCTACCGGGTGAGCAGCATCCTGTTTGCCATCGTGGTCACCCTGCTAGCCTGCTACCTCGTCCACCGGTTGCTCAACCGCTTCGAGGCAACCCGCTTCGGTTATTGATTTCCTGTTGTAAACACTGTTGTCAGCCCATGGATGAGCTCTCTTTCGCCCCGTCGCCTGCCGGGGCTTTTTTCTCGCCCTCGTTTACCTCCCTCACCAATACTCCTGCAACTACAAGTCAGCGCAGAAGTGTGGCTATGCTTGTAAGGCTGCTGTCGATGAGGTGTACCTATGGTTCCGTTGTTAAAAAAATGGCTGGTTTGTCTGGTACTGTTGGCTACCAGCCCGCTCGGGGCCACCCCGCTTGTCATTGGTGCCGAAGATGACTGGGCCCCCTACTGCGAGCGCGACAAGGACAATGAGGATGACCAGCCCCACGGACTGGCGCCTGAGCTGGTCAAGGCGGTGTTCGCCGCCGAAGGGATCGAGATTGTCTTTCGCACCCTCCCCTTCGCCCGCTGCATGCACGATGCAAAAAGCGGCAAACTTGCGGGGTGCTTCAACGCTACCATCACCGAAGAGAACCGCTACCAGTACCATTGGCACGATACCCCCATGTTCGAGGAGGATCTTGCCATCTTCGCTCTTGCCAGCGACCCGCAACGGGATCTCAAGCTTACCTCGCTGGAGGGCAAGCGGGTGGGCATCACCCTGGGTTACACCTACCCCACCGATTTTATGGAGAACCCCAGGATCACCCGCTTTCAGGCCAAATCCGATGCCCAGATCCTCGAGATGCTGGTACGTGGCCGGGTCGACTACATCCTGATGAACGGTATGCCGGGCTACCTCAAGATCCAGCAGAAGCAGCTGATCGGCAAGGTGGTCAAGGTTGGCAAGATCTCCACCGATGGCTTCTGGCTCGCCTTCTCCCGCAACACACCGCAAGGGGAAGCGCTGGCCAAGCAGTTCGAGCAGGGATTGCAGAAGATCAAGAACAACGGCACCTATGAGACGCTGATCCGCCAGTTTGAAACCAGACTTGGCCTGCACTGATTGACACTACCTTGCTGATAGCGGCATCCCCCTCATACTCGCGCGGTATGCCGGACAGCCAGCGACGCACCGAATGGCCCCGCTGATTGCACAATCACGGCAACCTGTTAGGCTCACGCCCGTATGACACCAATGGAGCTGTAATCATGAATAAAGCACATATGATGGCCGCTGGTGCGCTGGCCCTCGGCCTGCTCGCTGGCTGCAATCAGGGCAATACCCTCTCAGTCACTGGTGGCGAACCGGTCAGTTACCAGTGCGAGCAGGGCAAGAAGGTGCAGGTGCGCTACTTCTCCCTCTCAGACGAGAGCCTCAACTTTATCAAGCTATCACTGCCGAACGGCAAGGATTACACCCTGCCCCAGGCCATTTCGGCCTCCGGCGCCCGCTATACGGACGAACATGAGGCCGTCTGGTGGAACAAGGGAGATGAGGGCTTTGTCGAGCTTCGGGATCAGGATGGCGAGTGGCAGACCGCCTACAACGACTGCAAACAGCAATAAACGTGACCCCGGCCTGGCCGGGGTCTCTCTTTCTCTGGCATCAGAGTGATGGGGGATCAGTTGATCTCGATCTCGAAGCGGTTGGTCACCTCGACCGGAATGGCATCCGGGTTGCCCTCTGCAGGGCTGTAGCGGATCCGCGAGAGGGTCGCCAGCGCACTCTGCTCCAGCTCGCCGGGGGGCTCGGCCGCTACCACTTCCGGCTTGACCGGCGTGCCGCTGGCGTCGATTTGATAGCGAACTTCCACATACCCCTTGACCGGTTTGGCTGGCAGGGCTGGCTCGTCATTACCAAGCCATGACCACTGCTTCTCCTGAACCCAGTAGCTGGACAACTGCTCGAGAGAGATAGCGATCGGAGCGCGCTCGTGCGCTACCTCCTGACGGGATGAGCACCCCAGCAACAGTGTCACTGCCAGACCTGACCATACTGCGACTTTCCACTTCATGTAACGCTCCTTGTTCTCTGCCGGTACTTATTGCCGGACTGCAGGCCGCTCAACACGCGCCCTTTTGGTCAGTCACCCATCCTAACGAAAAAGTATTCGTATGAACATGAACAAAAGGGCCAACCCCGAGAGGTTGGCCCTTTTATCGTCAATAAGCTCACTAACCATCCGCTGGCATCAGCCGCGCTTGTCGCTCACCACCAGCCAGAGCGCATGGACCATGCCCGGCAGACCGCCCATCAGGGTCAGCACGATGTTGATTAAAAAGTGCAGGCTAAAGCCCACTTGGATAAACGCGCACACCGGGGGCAGGAAAATGGCCAGCAGGATCTTGAGCAGATTGTTCATCTCGGCTCTCCTCTTCATGAATGTCGTCAGGATTGGAATGGGCTAACCATAAACATCCCGGGCTTCAACTGCAAACCAGACAGGGAATTAGCTCACCCGCATCACGCCAGGCGTTGAGGTCGTGGATCTGCTGATTGCTGCTGCCACGCCAGAGCAGGCCGGGGTCTGCCAACTCCTTTTCATACTTGCCATCCACCAGCACATCCAGCAAGGCCACCAGCTCGCGCTGGGCCTCTGACAGTTCGCCGAGCAGATAACCGGTCCAGCACCAGATATCCTTGCCCGGACACTCGGCGCGCACCCGTTTCACCAGCGCCAGCACGTGGGGCACGTTGGCCGGGTGGAGCGGATCGCCGCCAGAGAGCGACAGACCTCGCCGTTTGATGCGGCTGTCGTTGAGATCCGCAATGACGCGATCGCTCATCGCCTCATCGAACGGCTTGCCGCCATCGAGCCGCCAGGTGCTCTGGTTGTAGCAACCCGGGCACTGGTGCTCACAACCTGAGACAAACAGGGTGGCACGGGTGCCGGGGCCGTTGATCACATCGACCGGGTAGTATTGGTGGTAGTGCATCGTTTGTTTCCTGCCTCGTTCACGGGACAGCGGCATAACTGCCGCCCTCCAATGAAAATGGCCCCTTGAGTCAGGGGCCAGCTCTTCATCGCCTGTGCGCTTACATATGTTTGACGCGGCGCTTTACTTCTTCCTGCTTGCCCGCATTGAAGGGGCGTGCATCCGGGCTGCCGAGGTAGCCGCAGACACGGCGGGTCACCGACACCTTGGCGGGGTCGTGGTTGCCGCAGCGCGGGCAGGTAAAGCCCTTGGAGGTACACTCGAACTCGCCGGTAAAGCCGCAGTCGTAGCACTCGTCGATGGGGGTGTTGGTACCGTAGTAAGGCACCTTGTCATAGCTGTAATCCCAGACGTTTTCGAGCGCTTCCAGATTGTGCTGGATATTGGGGTACTCGCCGTAGCAGATGAAGCCACCGCTGGCGATGGGCGGATAGGGCGCCTCGAAGTCCAGCTTGTCGTAGGGATTGACCTGCTTCTCCACATCGAGGTGGAAGCTGTTGGTGTAGTAACCCTTGTCGGTCACGCCGGATACCACACCAAACTCCTTGGCGTCGATGCGGCAGAAGCGGGTGCAGAGGTTCTCGCTCGGGGTGGAGTAGAGGCTGAAGCCGTAGCCGGTCTCCTCTTTCCACTCATCGATGGCCGCCCTGAGACGGGCGATGATGGCGATGGCCTTCTGTTGCAGCTCGGTGCTGTCAAACAGGTGAACCTTGTCACCAAACAGGGCGTTGATGGTCTCGTGAACCCCGATATAACCGAGGGAAATGGAGGCACGACCGTTCTTGAAGATCTCGCTGACGTTGTCGTCCGCCTTCAGCCGCACGCCGCAGGCCCCTTCCATATAGAGGATCGGTGCAACCCGCGCTTTCACCCCGTCCAGACGGGTGATGCGGTACATCAGCGCCTTCTTGGCGACCCGCAGGGAGGCATCGAGACGATCCCAGAAGTCCGCTTCGTCACGGGATTTCAGGGCAATGCGCGGCAGGTTGAGGCTCACCACCCCCAGGTTGTTGCGACCTTCGTGGATCAGCTCGCCATTCTCCTCGTAGGCACCGAGGAAGGAGCGGCAACCCATGGGAGTCTTGAAGGAGCCGGTCACTTTCACGACCTGGTCGTAGTTGAGGATGTCCGGATACATCCGCTTGGAGGCACACTCCAGCGCCAGCTGCTTGATGTCGTAGTTGGGATCACCCTGCTTGTGGTTGAGGCCATCCTTGATGGCAAACACCAGTTTCGGGAACACGGCGGTCTTCTTGTTCTTGCCAAGGCCAGCGATGCGGTTGCTGAGGATGGCGCGCTGGATCATTCGCGACTCCCAGCTGTCCCCCAGACCAAAGCCGAAGGTGACAAACGGCGTCTGACCGTTGGCTGTGTGCAGGGTGTTGACCTCGTACTCCAGCGACTGGAAGGCGTCGTAGCACTCTTTCTCGGTGCGGGCCATGGCGTAAGCTTCCACGTCGGCAATGCCCCACTCTTCGGCCACTTCACGGTGTTTCTGCCAGCTGATGGTCACATAGGGGGCCAGCACTTCGTCGATGCGGTTGATGGTGGTGCCGCCATAGATGTGGCTCGCCACCTGAGCGATGATCTGGGCGGTCACGGCCGTGGCGGTGCTGATGGATTTCGGGGTATCGATCTCCGCATTGCCCATCTTGAAGCCGTGGGTCAGCATCCCTTTCAGATCGATCAACATGCAGTTGAACATCGGGAAGAAAGGTGAGTAGTCGAGATCGTGGAAGTGCAGATCACCGCTCTCGTGGGCCTGAACCACATCACGGGGCAGCATGTGGCTGGTGGCATAGTGCTTGGCGACAATACCGGCCAGCAGGTCGCGCTGGGTCGGGATCACCTTGGAGTCTTTGTTGGCGTTTTCGTTGAGCAGGGCGGCGTTGGTCTGCTCGACCAGACCACGGATCTCCTGCGCCAGACGGCCGCGCGCCTCGCGAGCCTGATCCCTGTCGTGGCGATATTCGATATAGGCACGGGCGATGGCCTTGTCGTCGGAAGCCATCAGGTGGTTTTCGACCCGGTTCTGGATCTCGTGGATATCAACTTCACCACGCCCTTCCAGCTCCTGACTCACTGCATTGGCAATGCGGGAGGCGAGTGCCGGATTGGCCTGATTGACCGCTTCCGCCGCTCGGCTGACCGCATCGCGAATCAGCTGGACATTGAATGGTGCGCGACATCCGTCACGTTTGATCACAACCGGTTTCATGGATTTTCCCCGTTAAAAGGCCAGGCATTTGCCTCTGGCTCACCCTTGTTGGGCCCCCCTCCCGGCATCTCGTCCTGGACGCAAATAAATTCAGCCGAGGCTTGACAAGCCTGGGCTGAAGATAGGAGGGGAACAGCTTATACACAGCTTAATAACACAACATATAGGGATTAAAAACGAATGCGTCCCTATATGTGGTGTCTATTAGGCACCAAAGCGCAGCCTCATTTCTTGATCCAGAACAGGTTTTTCAGCGAGCGGGACAGTTCACGACCAACCAAAAAAAGACTCAATAAAACCCGATCCCAAGCAGAGTGCGGGCTGGCGTCCGATCCGCTCAACCGAAAAAAAATCGCGCCCTGCCATACCGGTTTCGAGATGACAGTAACGGCAAACACTGCCCATACTGAGCATGCATACACTATCACTCGACAGGGGCCTTCCCATGCGCACCTCCCTGCTGTTGCTACTGCTCTCCACCCTCTCCCTGCCGCTCTGGGCCGCAAACATTCTGGTGATCAGCAGCTACCATCCCGAATACCTTTGGGACCAGAGCTACAACGAAGGTTTGCGCAAAGGGTTGCAGGGGGAGCACAAGATCTCTCACTTCTATATGGACACCAAACGCCATCCACGGGAGGCGTTCGACGACATCGCTCAACGGGCTATCGCTTTTTATCTCAAGAGCAAACCGGACCTGGTGGTGCTGGGGGATGACAATGCCATCAACTATCTGGCCAACGAGATCGCCTCGCTGGGTACCCCGGTGGTCTTTCTCGGCATGAACGAAAACCCCCGCCTCAAGGGCTTTGTCGGCCACCCCAAGATCACCGGGTTGCTGGAACGCCCCCTGCTCAAGCGCAACATCAGCGAAATAAGCCAGATGATGGGGGGGCTCGACAAGGCGCTGGTACTGTTTGATTCCAGCAATGTGGCCCTCACCGCTATCGAGGATGAATTCAAGACCCAGACCGAATTGCGAGTCGGCCAGACCCGGGTCAACAGCCAGCTGATGGGCGACTACAGCCTCTGGCAGGAGGCGGTGCTCAACGCCAAGAAGAATGGCTATCAGGCAATCTTCCTCGGCCTCTACCACACGCTGGTCGATGATAATGGCAAGCATGTGAGCGAACAGACTGTGCTGGAGTGGACCAGCGCCAACACGCCGGTGCCGCTCTTCTGTTTCTGGGAGTTTACCGTCGGCAAGGGGATGGCCATCGGCGGGCTGGTACTGGACGGCCACGATCAGGGGTTGCAGGCAGCGTCCCTTATCAACACCATACTGGCGGGCACCCTGCCCCGTACTATCTCCCCGCGAGCGGCCCTGCGCGGCGAATATGTCTTCAGCAAGAGCGAGCTGGCCCGCTGGCAGCTCACTGTGCCCGACAAATGGCACAACAAGATCATGTGGCGTGAGTAACAATAAGTAACCCGGCACATTGGCCGGGTAACACCTGCACAGTCAGATGACTGATGACCGAAAGCCGCGTGCGTCAGCTGGCAGCAAAAGGCAGGGAGAGGCGCTTGGCAAGCGCCTGGAAGTGCTGGCTGATCTCGGCACCAAACAGAGGATCACCGATAGCTCGGTTCTGCCAGTTTTGCTCCAGATGACGCCAGTCATCCTCGGTCAGGGAGTCACGCAGATGGGGGAAGATCACCCCCTCTTCGTAGTTCATGTGTGCCTCTTGCAGCTCCACGAAGCGCTCCAGCTTGGCGGTGAACTGATCGAGCGGGATCACCGCATCCATCAGGATCATCTCCACCATCTCCTTGAGCTCGGTCCCTGCCTCCAGCAACTTGAGATGCTCTTCATGCAAGCGGTTCGCGACATCCCCCTCCACCACCCGGTATTTCAGGTAGTAGTCATAGACAAGATCTTCCTTGGGGTGGTGATACTTGTCAGAGACCTCCCGCAGATAATCGATGACATCGCGCACCAGAAAATAGCTGATGGGTTGCTCGGCACGAATGGCGGCCAGCTTCTGCTTCAGCAGATCCAGCAGTCGGGCGATATTGAGGTGATCCTTGTGCAGACTCGATAACATGGGCACTCCTTGGCGCTGAAATAAAATGTTACTTTCCTGAGTATACGGTCATTTGTCGCCCAAACTTTGCACTCAATCAAGTGGTTGGCAGACAGATTGCCATTCGATCGGGCTTTTACCCTGCAATTCCAGCAGGCGGTTGGTCTCGGAAAAGTGGCCGCAACCGATAAAACCACGGTGGGCAGAAAGGGGGCTGGGATGGGGTGCCGTCAACACGTGGTGGCGTTGCCGGTCGATAAAACGCCCTTTCTTCTGGGCATGGGAGCCCCACAACAGAAATACCACCCCCTGACAACTGGCATTGATCTGCTCAATGACCCGATCGGTGAAGGTTTCCCACCCCAGATGGGCATGAGAGTGTGCCTGACCGGCCTGCACTGTCAGCACTGTGTTGAGCAGCAGAACCCCCTGTCTGGCCCAGGACTCCAGAAAACCGTGATTGGGTGTGACGAAACCAGGCAGATCCCGCTGCATCTCCTTATAGATGTTGACCAGTGAGGGGGGGGTACGCACCCCGGGCAGGACGGAGAAGCAGAGACCATGTGCCTGATTCGGGCCATGGTAGGGATCCTGTCCCAGGATCACCACCTTGACCTGATCCAGTTCGGTCAGTTTGAAAGCATTGAACACATCGGCCGCGGGGGGGTAGATCACCTTGCCCGCTTCCCGCTCTGCCCTGACGGTCGCCAGCGTACACTTGAAATAGTCCTGCTCTTTTTCAGAGCCAATCACATCACTCCAGGTCAGCACCCCGGCCTCCTCACTTGATACGGCGAAGGAGTCAGGATAGGGGGGCAGCCCGCAAGACGCAACCGTGACTCACACTTTCCAGAGCCTGGCGAGCCGACCGGAGCGCTCCAGTTTGTGCAGACCGGCGTTAAACAGCAACATCAAGCGGCGGGCATCGGGATCGGCCTTGCGCATCAGCAGATAGCCCGGCTGGGACCAGATGGGATCGGGGGCACCACTCAATGCTGCCGCTTGGGGATGACGAGAGAGAACCTGCTGAAACAGAACCTGTGCCACCTGTTCATCCATGACCAGATAACGAATGCGTCCGGTGAGCAGTTTCTCCATGCTCTCCTCATCGGAGTCGGACCACTCAAGAGACAGCTCGGATTGCCTTGCTGCAAACCCTTCACCATAAAAATAGCCACGGGTAACCCCGACAGGCTCGTTTTTCAGCTCACCCAAACTGACCAATGGCGAACCATTAAGTGCAAGCAGACGGGTCGTAAATTTGCCCAGCGATGCAGAGAGATAGAAGTGCTGCTCGCGCTCGCGAGAGCGAAACCAGGGCATGGTAATCATATAACGCCCTTCAAGAGTCAGGCTGTATGCCTCAGACCAGGGGTAGAAATGAAAGCTGACATCGACCCCCTGCTCGGCAAAGGCCTCACGTACCACCTGACAGAGAAACCCCTGATTGGGCAGCGACTCACTGATATAAGGCGGCCATTCGCCCACCGCTATGCGTACTGTTTCGGCCCGGACCACAGCTGTGATTGCCCAGCAACAGAACAGGGCCAACCATCCCCACATTCGCCACCTGATATTCACCCGACACTCTCCTTGCTTTCTGCTGAGTGTAGCCAACTCCTCAATCCACCACAGAAAAGCCGAAAAAGATGTAGTTAAATTACTAGATTAAAAAGATAAAAGATGCATAATTTTGATATCTTACAAAATCAGAAAAATGACCTATTTTTGATTCAACTCAAGAATTTAATCCCATTCAAATGGCGCTTTATTGATTTTTATTGATCTGGATCAATTTTAGTAATATTACCAACATGATATATATGACCCCATCAAAGCAAAGGTGTAAGGCAAGGGCCCTTTAAGCCACCGCAATTAACGGTAGCTTAAATACATCAGGGTAATTTCCTTACAGTTGGATTCGCGTTCCCATTGAGGAGTCATACCATGATCAAAGGCATTCAAATCACCCAGGCTGCCAACACCGCCCTGCTGAACTCTTTCTGGCTGCTGGACGAAGAGAAGCAACAGGCTCGCTGCATCTGTGTCAAAGGCGATGCCTTTGCTGCCGATCAGGAAGTCGCACTCTCTGACCTGGGTCAGTTCGAATACCGCGAACTGCCTGTTCAGGCCGAACCGGCTGTTGAAGGTGGCCAGCACCTGAACGTCAACGTGCTGCGTCGCGAAACTCTGGAAGATGCTATCGAAAACCCGGAGAAGTACCCGCAGCTGACCATCCGTGTATCTGGCTACGCAGTGCGTTTCAACGCCCTGACCCCGGAACAGCAGCGTGACGTGGTTACCCGTACTTTCACCCAGAGCCTGTAATCAGCGCCCTGCAGTGAAGAGCTGATACTCGCTGTATCGGCACAAAAAACGGCCAATCGGCCGTTTTTTTATGCGTGCTTGTCACCGCATCCTTATCAAAAAATGCCCCGCATTGCGGGGCATTTTCATCAGGCATGACAGCGTCGGGATCAGGCCGAGGTATCGAGGGGTTCGAAGCCCTTGATCAGGTCATCGATGGCCTTCATCTGTTTGAGGAAGCCTTCCAGCTTCTCCAGCGGCAGGGCGCTCGGGCCATCGCAGCGGGCAATTTTCGGATCCGGGTGGGATTCGATAAAGAGACCGGCCAGACCGACCGCCATGCCGGCGCGCGCCAGCTCGGTCACCTGCTCGCGACGGCCACCGGAGGCGGCACCCAGCGGATCACGGCACTGCAGGGAGTGGGTCACGTCAAAGATCACCGGATAGCCACCGGTGCTCTTCTTCATCACCCCCAGACCCAGCATGTCCACCACCAGGTTGTCGTAGCCGAAATTGGCACCGCGCTCGCAGAGGATCAGCTGATCGTTGCCGCACTCCTCAAACTTGTCGGTAATGTTCTTCATCTGGCTTGGGCTCAGGAACTGCGGCTTCTTGATGTTGATAACGTTGCCGGTGCGGGCCATGGCTTCCACCAGATCGGTCTGGCGCGCCAGGAAAGCGGGCAGCTGGATAACGTCAACCACCTCGGCGACCGGCTTGGCCTGATGGGGTTCATGCAGATCGGAGATGACCGGCATGCCGAAGGTCGCTTTCAGCTCCTGGAAAATCTTCATCCCCTCTTCCAGACCCGGACCGCGGTAGGAGTGGATGGAGGAGCGATTGGCCTTGTCCCAGCTCGCCTTGAAGACAAACGGGATGCCCAGCTTGCTGGTCACTTCCACGTACTTCTCGCACACTGCCATCGCCATGTCGCGGGATTCCAGCACGTTCATGCCACCAAACAGCACGAAGGGTTTGTCATTGGCAACGTCGATCTGGTTGATCTTGATATTCTTCTGTTCCATCTAAGACATCCTTAATAAAAGGGCCTGAAGCCAAGTTACTCCGTTGCAGCCGAGCGCAGCGGCCTTGATATTCTTCTGTTTCAACTCCAAGACATCCTAAATAAAAGGGCCTGAAGCCAAGTTACTCCGTTGCGACCGGACGCAGCGGCCTTGATATTCTTCTGTTTCAGTTTCAAGCCGCCCTTAATGGAGGGGCTTGGGGCTCAGATCCAGCGCGGCCAGCTGCACTTTCAGCACATCGGCAACCGGATCGTCCGGGCATTGTTCAATAAAATATTCAAAATCGTCGGCAGCCTGACGCGGGCAATCGAGCTGCTCGTAGATAAAGCCGCGATCCCGCGTCTCCAGCGGATCGCCGGGCTTCATCCGCAGCAACAGCTCGCTGCAACGCAGCGCCTCGGGCATGCGGTCTTCCCGCAGCAGGGCACCCTTGCTGACGTTGAGCAGCCGTTCGATGATCTCCCACTGGCCGGAGGGTTGCAGGTA
Organism: Aeromonas sp. 600948; assembly: GCF_049174875.1. NCBI lineage: Bacteria > Pseudomonadati > Pseudomonadota > Gammaproteobacteria > Aeromonadales > Aeromonadaceae > Aeromonas > Aeromonas sp. 600948. Next base: position 11,474 of record NZ_JAAKTY010000011.1, on the reverse strand, counting down.
GTCGGGGGTCAGGGTCGCCAAGTCCCCCAACGCGCCGCGCAGCAGCAGCTCGATGCGGGCCAGGCTCAGCTCATCGCCGGTAAAGGGATCGACATAGACCTCCCCCTCGCCACCGGCAAAGCTCACCAGGAAGTGGCCGGGGAAGCAGATTCCCTCTACATCGAGCCCGAGCTTGCGCCCCAGCTGAATGATGAGAATGCCGAGGCTGACCGGGATCCCCTTGCGCTGAACCAGCACCTGATTGAGATCGCAATTGTTGGCAGAGAAATAATCCTGCCAATCGCCATGAAAACCGAGGCTGTGGTAGAAGCCCTGCAGCAACTGCTGGCGCACCTCGTCGCAGGTGCCCTCTTCAATCTGCTCGTCCAGCCACTCGTCCAGCAGGTTCAACTCGCGGATCCCCTCCTCGACCGAGCCATAAATCTCGTCGCTGACTGACAACGCCAGCTCGGTGATGTCGTGGGCTTCGAAATCGGTCCATTCGTCTATGTGTAACATTCTCTTCATGCCTTAGCCGAACACACTCGTCTGTTTGAGCACTGCCAACTTGGCAATAAAGTAGATCCAGCCGAGCGCCCCCAGAAAGGAGCACCAGCGCACCAGATTGCTTTTGGCCAGCCGCAGCGCCATCGCCGCCAGAAATACCAGCACCAGAATGGCCATCAGCTTCTCGCTGAGCCAGGGCGTTCCGTTATTGAGCGGGTTGAGATCCAGCACCATGCAGAGCAATGCGCCGGAGAGCACCACCAGACCGTTGAGCCAGCCGCTGACCTTCATCACCGGCGCGCTATAGGCTCGGCCAGTGGCGGTCTGTACCCAGTAGAAGCGGAGCATAAACATCAGCACGGCCCCGGCAATCAGGGTGAGGTGCAGGTGTTTGAGCACAAAAACCATATTCAATCCTTGCATGGGGGCGCACAGGCAACCCGCCGATTAACAGTGAGGAACCGTCAGCGCAGCGGGCAGAGGCCCAGCGTCACCCTGTCGTTATCCCCGTAATCACGCACCGTGGCTACCTCGCGGTAACCGCCATCGCGCAGCAACTGACGCACCGCCTCCCCCTGATCCCAGCCATGCTCCAGCAGCAACCAGCCATCGGCCAGCAGATAAGCGGGGGCATGGGCCACGATGTGGCGGATATCAGCCAGCCCGGCGTCATCGGCAACCAGCGCCGAGCGGGGCTCAAAGCGCACGTCACCCTGCTCGAGATGGGGATCGGCGCCATCAATATAGGGGGGATTGGAGACAATCACCGCAAAACGTGGCGTATTGTCGCGATCCGGCTCGCCAAGGGGCTCGAACCAGCTGCCGTCACGCACCTCGATGGGTAACCCCAGTGCGGCGCTGTTCTCGCGCGCCAGTGCCGCGGCATCGGCCATCCGATCCACCGCCCACACATCGACCTCGGGCCGCTCGGACTTGAGCGCCAGCGCGATGGCGCCGGTGCCGGTGCCGAGATCCAGCACGGCGCAGGGCCCCTGCGGGATTCTGGTCAGCGCCTGCTCGACCAGCACCTCGGTATCGGGGCGCGGGATCAGGGTCGCCGGGCTCACCTTGAGGGGCAGCGACCAGAACTCCCGCTCGCCCACCAGATGGGCGATGGGTTCGCCATTGAGACGACGAGCCAGCCACCCCTGCAGGGTGGTCTGCTGGGTGGCATCCAGCTCACACTCGGGCCAGGTCATCAGATAGCTGCGACGACAATCGAGCAGATGGCAGAGCAGTACGTCGGCATCGGCGCGGGGGGACTCCCCCTCAGCCAACACATTCATGATATGGGCGCGGGCCTGCTGGATCTGCATCAGTGCCACTCCACCTTATGGGCAGAACACTTAATGCGAGCTTGCCGGATCACCATTTGCATTAGTTGTTCTCGGCCAGCGAGGCGAGCTGATCGGCCTGATACTCCTGCACCAGCGGGGTGATGACGCAGTCCAAATCCCCTTCCAAAATTTCGGAGAGGCGATAGAGGGTCAGGTTGATACGGTGCTCGGAGAGGCGACCCTGCGGGTAGTTGTAGGTACGAATGCGCTCGGAACGATCGCCGGAGCCCACCAGATTGCGGCGGGTGCTCTGCTCGGCGGCGCGGTGGCGCTCATCCTCGGCCGCTTGCAGGCGGGCGGAGAGCACCGACATCGCCTTGGCGCGGTTCTTGTGCTGGGAGCGCTCGTCCTGGCACTCCACCACCAGACCGGTCGGCAGGTGGGTGATGCGGATGGCCGAGTCGGTCTTGTTGACGTGCTGACCACCGGCACCGGAGGCGCGGAAGGTGTCGATCTTCAAGTCGGAAGGGTTGATCTCGATCTGCTCGGCTTCCGGCACTTCCGGCAGCACGGCGACGGTACAGGCGGAGGTGTGCACCCGGCCCTGGGATTCGGTCTCCGGCACCCGCTGCACCCGGTGACCACCGGATTCAAACTTGAGACGGCCATAGACGCGCTCGCCGTCGATCTTGGCGATCACCTCCTTGTAGCCACCGTATTCACCGTCGTTGCAGCTGACGATGGAGACGCGCCAGCCCTGACGCTCGGCAAACCGTGAATACATGCGGAACAGGTCACCGGCAAAGATGGCCGCTTCGTCGCCACCGGCACCAGCGCGGATCTCCAGATAGCAGTTGTTGTCATCCTTGGGATCCTTGGGCAGCAGCATCAGTTGCAGCTCCTGCTCCAGCGCCTCCAGATTGGCCTTGGCCAGCGGCAGCTCCTCCTGCGCCATCTCACGCAGGTCGGCATCATCCTCCTCCAGCATCATCTGGGTGGTCTCAAGATCATCCTGCGCCTGACGGTAACGCTGGAAGGCGTGAACGATATCTTCCAGCTGGGCATATTCGCGGGTCAGGGCGCGGTAGCGATCCTGATCCGAGACCACATCTGGCTCGCCGAGCATGGCCTGTACTTCTTCGTGGCGCTCGATGAGGCCTTCCAGCTTTCTGATCAGTGACGGATTCATAACTCTTGCATTCTCAATGGAGGACGGGACAACCGGCAGGTTGCCCGAAAATTATGGCTCTTGTGACAACCCCAGCGCCTGCCGCAAGCGGGAGAGCTCGCTCTGATCCCCCTGGGAGGCAGCCTGGCGCAACGCCTGGGTCGGCGCGTGGATCAATTTGTTGGTGAGGCGATGGGCCATCGCCTTGAGCGCCTGTTCGGCACTCTCGCCCTGCGCCAATGCCAGCAGGGCCCGTTGCAACTCTTCATCAGCCACTTGCTGGGACTGATGGCGGTAATCGCGAATGAGGTCGACCGAGCTCTGGCCGCGATACCAGCCCATAAACTCGTCGCGCTCTTCCTGCACGATCACTTCCGCCTGTGCGGCAGCCCGTTTACGGGTTTCGAGGTTCTGCTCGATGATCCCCTGCAAATCATCCACCGTGTAGAGATAGGCATCGGAGAGCTCATCAACTTCGGCTTCGATGTCACGCGGCACGGCAATATCCACCAGAAACATGGGTTTGAAGCGGCGGGCCTTCAGCGCGCGCTCCACCATCCCCTTGCCGATGATGGGCAGGGGGCTGGCGGTCGAGCTGATGACAATATCCGCCTCGTGCAGATAGTCGGGGATCTCTTCGAGCGTCATCACCTGGGCGCCAAATTCGGCAGCCAGGGTCTGGGCCCGTTGCAGAGTCCGGTTGGCCACCATCATCTGGGTCACGTTCTGTTCACGCAGATGACGGGCCACCAGCTCGATGGTTTCGCCAGCACCGACCAGCAATACCTTGGTCTGGGAGAGATCGGCAAAGATGCGGCGGCCAAGGCTGACGGCCGCAAAAGCCACCGACACGGCGCTCGCGCCAATCTCGGTATCGGTACGCACCCGTTTGGCCACCGAGAAGGATTTCTGGAACAGCCGCTCCAGCGCCCCCTTCACCGACTCCGCCTGCTGAGCATGGGCGTAGGATTGCTTGATCTGGCCGAGGATCTGCGGCTCTCCCAGCACCAGCGAGTCGAGCCCGCACGCCACCCGCATCAGGTGGCGCACCGCCTCTTCATCGTGATGCTGATAGATGGCAGTGACCAGTTCGGCAGCGTCCAGCCCGTGGAACTGTTGCAGCCAGCGCAGCACTTGTTCCTGCCGCTGCTCCTCCAGATTGCAATAGAGTTCGGTCCGGTTGCAGGTGGAGACGATCACCGCCTCGCTGACACCGGGTTGGCTCACCAGCTCACGCAAGGCGCGATCGATGCAGTCCGGGCCAAAGGCGACCCGTTCCCGCAAGGCGACACTGGCGGTGTTGTGGTTGATTCCGAGGGCAAGCAAACTCATGAGTGGGCGACGATCATTTCATACGCTGGGTGCAAAGGCTGCCAATTGTACGAGAAAGGGTAAGTCTTTAAAAGCAATACGGCCGCCCCGTATACTGTGGCAAATTCCTCTCTCTGGAGCCATCTCTTGCTGCTACGTATTTTTACCCTCACCTGCCTGCTGTTGCTGGCCGGTTGTGCCACCACCCAGCCCCAGCGTGACCAAGTGAACTGGAACCAGGAGCGGACCCGTCTCGAGCAACTGGCCCACTGGCAGCTATCCGGCAAGATGGCCATCATCACGCCACAGCAAAAGGGCAGCGCCCGTCTCAACTGGCAGCAGGATGGGGAGGATTATCGCCTCAACCTCACCAGCCTGATTGGCACCAGCATTCTGGAGCTCTCCCGCAGCAAGGGCGAAATCACCCTGCTCGACAGCGACGGCAATCGCCACCAGAGCCAGGATGCCGAAGCGCTCATCTATCAACTGACCGGCTGGAATATTCCGGTTGCGGGATTACCGGAGTGGATCAAGGGGCTGCCGGGTCAGGCGGAGTTTGAACTCAACCCCGACAGCAGTCTGGCCAGCGTGCGCGACGGCCAGTGGCAGATCGTCTATGGCGATTATCGGGATCAGGATGGCTACCGCCTGCCGCACCAGCTGACCATGACTGGCCAGAACAGCCGCCTCAAGCTTCAGATCAACCAATGGACTCTTGCACGTTAATGGCTTCCACACGCTGGCCGGCACCGGCCAAACTCAACCTGTTTTTACACGTCAATGGCCGTCGTCCCGATGGCTATCACGAGCTGCAGACCCTGTTTATCTTCCTCAACCACAGCGACTGGCTCGAGTTCGAGGTGATACCGAATAGCGACACACTCACCCTGAAACCGGCCATTCCCGGGGTACCGGATGAGCAGAATCTGATTATCCGGGCGGCGCGGCTGCTGCAGGCAACCCTGCCGAGCCCGCAAGGTGCCCATATCCGGCTGGAGAAGGTGCTGCCCATGGGCGGCGGCATTGGCGGCGGTTCGTCCGATGCAGCGACCACGCTGGTAGCGCTTAACCACCTCTGGCAAGCGGGTTTGAGTGAAGATGAACTGGCTGCGCTCGGCGTCCAGTTGGGGGCTGATGTACCGGTGTTTGTTCGTGGCAAGGCGGCCTTTGCCGAAGGGGTGGGCGAGCGACTGCAACCGGTCGAACTGCCCGATGCCTGGTATCTGGTACTCAAACCCGATTGCCATGTAGCTACTGCGGCCGTATTCCAGGATCCGGACCTGCCCAGAGCCACGCCGAAAATGGCGCTGGACAACCTGCTGGAAGGCGAGTGGAAAAACGATTGCGAATCACTGGTGAAAAAGCGCCACCCCGAGGTTGCCAATGCGCTCGGCTGGTTGCTAGAATACGCGCCGTCAAGAATGACGGGCACAGGAGCCTGCGTCTTTGCTCAATTTGAAGACGAAGTGACTGCTCGGGAAGTGTTGGCCTGCGTGCCGAAGGGACTTGATGGGTTTGTCGCCAAGGGCGAGAACATATCACCTCTCTTCTCCACATTGCAACAGTTCAAATGATTGGGGTATCGCCAAGCGGTAAGGCAGCGGGTTTTGATCTCGCCATTCCTAGGTTCGAATCCTAGTACCCCAGCCAATTTTACCGAACGGTATTGATGATGATTAACGTGACCGGTTTTGCACTCGGCCACGGATTCGGGTTACCGGTATCATCACATTCATTGGGCAGCAGACACCTTGTACGTTATCTTGATAAATCGTTTGCCCCAAAACGATAGGGTCTGATTTCAGACTCCCCCACATACTGGATGCAACCCCGAGGTTTCAAACCGTGCCTGACATGAAGCTGTTTGCTGGTAACGCAACGCCGGAACTAGCCCAGAAGATCGCAGATCGCCTGTTTATCAAACTCGGCAATGCTGCCGTAGGTCGCTTTAGCGACGGCGAGATCAGCGTACAGATCAATGAGAATGTACGTGGTGGCGATATCTTCATCATTCAATCCACCTGTGCCCCGACCAACGACAATTTGATGGAATTGATCGTCATGGTGGATGCTCTGCGTCGTGCTTCAGCTGGCCGTATCACTGCCGTTATCCCCTACTTTGGTTATGCCCGTCAGGACCGCCGCGTCCGCTCCGCCCGTGTGCCCATCACCGCCAAGGTTGTCGCTGACTTCCTCTCCAGCGTCGGTGTGGATCGCGTGCTGACCGTTGACCTGCATGCCGAGCAAATTCAAGGTTTCTTCGACGTTCCGGTAGACAACGTGTTCGGTAGCCCGGTGCTGCTGGAAGACATGAAGTCCAAGAACCTCGAGTCTCCTGTCGTTGTCTCCCCGGACATCGGTGGCGTCGTGCGTGCCCGCGCCATCGCCAAGCTGCTGGATGACACCGACATCGCCATCATCGACAAGCGCCGTCCCCGCCCGAACGTCTCCCAGGTTATGCACCTCATCGGTGACGTTGCCGGCCGCGACTGCATCATCGTTGATGACATGATCGACACCGGCGGCACCCTGTGCAAAGCCGCAGAGGCCCTGAAAGAGCGCGGTGCCAAGCGTGTATTCGCCTACGCTACCCACCCGGTCTTCTCCGGTTCCGCCGTCGAGAACATCAAGAACTCCGTGATCGATGAACTGATCATCACCGACTCCATCCCGCTCACTGCGGAGATGAAAGCGGTCGGCAAGGTCAAGCAGCTGACGCTGTCAACTGTACTGGCCGAAGCCATTCGTCGCATCAGCAACGAAGAGTCCATCTCTGCCATGTTTGAGCATTGATAGATTCAGCAATAACGAAAACCGCCATCAGGCGGTTTTCGTCTTTCTGGACCTTCTCTTTCCAACTTTCTGCTATCTGGTACGACCCTGCCCCCGGCAGGCTTAAGGATTTACCCATGAATTGCTTGCGTCCCCTCCTGCTCGCGACCCTCACCTCCGCCCTGTTCGCCTGTCAGCCCGCCAAAGAGAACCCGCCCTTCGTGCTGACTCTGGCTCACATGAACGACACCCACTCCCAGTTTGATCCGGTCAATGCCGAGATCAAAGGGCAGATCTTTTCCCAGCAGGGGGAGACGGATACCCTCTATACCCGCTTTGGCGGTTACCCGCGCCTGCTGACCATGGCGAAAGCCTATCAAGCCGATGCGCTGGCCAAGAACCAGCCCTTGCTGCTGCTGCACGGCGGTGATGCCTGGCAGGGCAGCGGCTACTTCAAACTCAACGAGGGGATGGCCAACGCCGAGTTGCTGAGCCAGTTCGGCCTTGATGCCATGGCGCTGGGCAACCACGAGTTCGATCTGGATAACCAGAAGCTGGCCCGCTTCATCGAGGGGGTCAACTTCCCGGTGCTGGCCGCCAACCTTGACACCAAGGCCGATCCGGCACTCAGCAAGGCTGACAACCTCAAGCCCTTCGTGGTCTACGCCTTTGACGGCAACCAGAAGAGCCCGGTCACCGATCTCGACAACCTGCCGCAAGGCAAGCAACTGGTCGCCGTCATCGGTCTGGTGCTGGAAGACATGGGCAATATCGCCCCCAACGTCGGCAAGCTGCGCTTTGGCAAGGAGGTCGCCTCGGCTCAGGCCACGGTCGACATGCTGCAAGCCAAGGGGATCCACCAGATCGTGGCGCTCACCCACATCGGCAACGAGCGGGATCTGGCGCTGGCCGCCAAGGTAAACGGCCTCGATGCCATCGTCGGCGGCCACTCCCACAGCCTGCTCGGCGATTTTCGCAATATTGGCTGGGGCAAGACTGGCGATTACGCCAAGCTGGTGACCAATCCGGATGGCATCGGCAAGACCTGCGTGGTGCAGGCGGGCTCCTACGCCCAGGCCATCGGTCTGGCACAGGTGACCTTTGACAGCCTGGGTCAGGTGACCGACTGCCAGGGCCACAACAGCCTGCTGGCCAGCCGCGACTTCTTCGCCGATGCGGCGCGCAAGCAAGCGCTCGACGACGCCCGCAGCAAAGAGGCAAGCCAGTTTGTCGACAACCAGCCCAATCTGGTCACCGTGGATGAAGATCCGCGCCTGCGCGGCATCATCGACAGCCACTACAAACCGGCGCTGGAGAAAGCTTATGGCCCGGTGATCGGCACCATCCCCGAGCAGCTGCAAAATGCCCGTCGCCCCGGTGACAACGGCAGCGACAGCCACGGCTCAGATGTAGCGCCGCTGGTTGCCGAAGGGGAGTTCTACTGGGCCAATACCCCAGCAGTGCAAGCCCTGACCGGCGGCCCGGTCGATTTTTCTCTGGTTGCGGTGGGCGGCGTGCGCGCCGACCTGCCTGCTGGCGAATGGCGTGAGGGGGATAGTGCCCTCACCCTGCTGCCGTTCAAGAACCAGCTCTCGGTGCTGACCCTGACCGGCGCCGAGGTGCGCGCCCTGCTGACCGAGACCATCACCGCTACCCTGCCCGCCAGCGCCCATGCCGGCAAGTTCCCCTATGGCGGCCACCTGCGTTACACCTTCCAGGAGACCGACGCAGGCAAAGCGGGCACCCTGACCCAATTGCAGCGCAAGACCGCAAGCGGCGAGTGGCAGGATCTGGTGGATAGCCAGCGCTATCGGGTGGTGATGAACGCCTACAGCGCCAACGGCAACGATGGCTGGCAGGCGCTGGCCAATGCCCAGCGTCAGAAGAGCGAGCGGGTCGACATCGCCAGCGTCAATGGCAAGTTGACCGCCTTCCCGGTGTTGAAGGTGGCACAAAACGGTGAACTGCTGAGCGCCGTCTATGCCCCGGGCCAGGCCCTCGATTGCAAGGCCAGCGGCGTGGATTGCGGCACCGATGCAGCCTCTTTCGTGGAGTATGTGCGCGATGCCCGCCCCTCCCTGACCGCGCTGGATGAGGAAAATGTCACCCTGCTGCGTGCCAAATAACGACGGTAGTCAACCGGGCACAATCCATCGGTAAACTGAAACGGGCCTCTTGCAAGAGGCCCGTTTGCCCACCGTTAGCCACCCATTGGCCGCAATAATGCTGCAAATCCCGCCATAACATGCGCATTGGTTGAGTGATCGCCACTCGGCGGCTAGAATATTGCGTCCTATTGCCCTGGGTAGTGTGCCCACGGCAGCTGCGAGTGAAGACATCAAGCGTGACAAGCGAAATCAAACTGATCGTCGGACTGGGCAACCCCGGCCCGGAATATGCCAAGACCCGCCACAATGCGGGCGCCTGGTATGTGGAGCAACTGGCCCGCTGGCACAATGTCAGCCTGCGTGAAGAACCCAAGTTCTTCGGCCATACTGCCCGCATCCTGGTCGAGGGGCAGGATGTGCGGCTGCTCATCCCGAACACCTATATGAACCTCTCTGGCAAGGCGGTGGCCGCACTGGCGCGTTTTTATCAGATTGAGCCGGAAGCGATGCTGGTGGCCCATGACGAACTGGATCTGCCGCCTGGCATCGCCAAGTTCAAGCAGGGTGGTGGTCACGGTGGCCATAACGGCCTCAAGGACATCATCGCCAAGATGGGCAACAACAATAACTTCTTCCGGCTGCGTCTCGGGATCGGCCATCCCGGCAGCAAAGAGCAGGTGGCTGGCTTCGTCCTGACCAAGGCCCCCAGCAGTGAACAGAACCTGATCGACGCCGCGCTGGACGAGTCCCTGCGCGCCACCGATATCCTGTTCAAACAAGATATGACCAAGGCCATGAATCGCTTGCACAGCTTCAAGGCTGAAAAGGGTTAGGTCGGTTTGACCCTGTACGGGCATTGTGCCGGTACATGAGCAACGACCAGAACAAGCATGACATGGGCCGCCTGCGGGCGACCCCCAACAGCATCCATCAAGTAAGGTAACAATCCATGGGTTTTAAATGCGGTATCGTGGGCCTGCCCAATGTAGGCAAATCCACCCTGTTCAACGCGCTGACCAAGGCCGGTATCGAAGCCGCCAACTTCCCGTTCTGCACCATCGAGCCGAACACAGGTGTGGTGCCGATGCCGGATCCCCGCCTCGATCAGCTGGCTGCCATCATCAATCCGCAGCGCGTTGTGCCGACCACCATGGAATTCGTCGACATCGCCGGTCTGGTTGCCGGTGCCTCCAAGGGTGAAGGTCTGGGTAACCAGTTCCTGGCCAACATCCGTGAAACAGAAGCGATCGGCCACGTTGTGCGCTGCTTCGACGACGAGAACATCATTCACGTTGCCGGCAAGGTCTCTCCCGCTGACGATATCGAGGTGATCAACACCGAGCTGGCCCTGTCGGACCTGGACGCCTGCGAGCGCGCCATTCACCGTCAGTCCAAGCGTGCCAAAGGCGGCGACAAGGATGCCAAGCTGGAAGTGGAAGTGCTTGAGAAGATCAAGGTTGCGCTGGAAAACGGCCAGATGATCCGCGGCATGAAGCTGGATAAAGAAGAGCTGGCCGCCGTGAGCCACCTCAACTTCCTGACCCTGAAACCCACCATGTATATCGCCAACGTGGCGGAAGATGGCTTCGAGAACAATCCCTATCTGGACAAGGTGCGTGAAATCGCCGCCGCCGAGAACGCGGTCGTGGTCGTGGTCTGCTGCGCCATCGAAGCGGACATCGCCGAACTGGACGATGAAGATCGCGCCGAGTTCATGGCTGACCTTGGCATCGAAGAGCCGGGCCTGAACCGTGTTATCCGCTCAGGCTACCAGCTGCTCAACCTGCAGACCTACTTCACCGCCGGTGTGAAAGAGGTGCGCGCCTGGACTATTCCGGTCGGTGCCACTGCCCCGCAAGCGGCTGGCAAGATCCACACTGACTTTGAAAAAGGCTTTATTCGCGCCCAAACCATCGCCTTTGAAGACTTTATCAACTACAAGGGTGAGCAAGGCGCCAAGGAAGCGGGCAAGATGCGCGCTGAAGGGAAAGATTACATCGTCAAAGATGGCGATATCATGAACTTCCTGTTCAACGTCTAATCCCATGACAGGCCAGCATTTGCTGGCCTGTTTTTTATCTGCCATTGCCCGGGCAATCATGGCAATGTCTTAAAAAAAAGCAGATTGTTGGGCTTTTGCGCAACAGAGACCAATAACTGGTCAAACGCACTCAAATTGCGTTTTTCTGGCAAAAAAAGGGTTGACGCCCCAGAGCCAGATACGCATAATTCGGCCCGCACGGTGACGAGGTAACGACTCACCGGAAGCAAGGTTGGCTATGTAGCTCAGTTGGTTAGAGCATCGCACTCATAATGCGGGGGTCACAGGTTCGAATCCCGTCATAGCCACCA